>JASHYE010000285.1 GCA_030043155.1 Candidatus Acidiferrales bacterium
CGTAACTGTCATTGTATTGGAGGGAAATCTCCATTTCGACAGTCTCGCGCTTGCCTTCCATGTAAATCGGCGAATCGTGAAGGACGGTTTTGCCGCGATTGAGATGCTTAATGAATTCAGCGATGCCGCCGGTGAAACGAAATTCAGCTTTTTTCCCGCTGCGCTCGTCGTCGAGCGTGATTTTCAGGCCTTTATTCAGGAAGGCGAGTTCGCGAAGACGCTGAGAAAGCGTGTCGTAGCTATAGTTGACGGTGCTGAAAATCGCCGGGTCCGGATGGAAAGTGATTTTCGTGCCGGTTTTTTTGGTCTTGCCGGTGTCTTTCAGCTTGGAAGTGGGCTGGCCTTTCTCATAGCTCTGCTCCCAAACCTGGCCGTCACGCCATATCTCGAGATCAAGCCAGTCGGAAAGAGCGTTAACGACCGATACGCCGACGCCATGGAGGCCGCCGGAAACTTTGTAGGTGTCGCTATCGAATTTTCCGCCGGCGTGGAGGACAGTCATCACCACTTCGGCGGCAGGTTTTTTTTCTGTAGCGTGCATGTCGACAGGAATGCCGCGGCCGTTGTCAGTGACGGTTACGGAATTGTCTTCATGTACCACAATGTTGATCTCATCGCAGAAGCCCGCGAGAGCTTCGTCGACGGAGTTGTCGCAAACTTCCCAAACAAGATGATGCAAACCCAGCTCGCCGGTCGAGCCGATGTACATCGCGGGGCGTTTGCGCACGGCTTCGATGCCACCGAGAACTTTGATGGACGTAGCGTCGTATTTGTGACCCGTGCCTTTGGCAGGCGAGTTCTCTTTTTCACCCATTTTTGTGGCGTGCTCCTGAATATCGTTCGGGAAGGCGGTCGCGCACGGTTAGCTCGACGGTGGCCTTGCCCATTGGCCTCAGCTCATTTGTTAGCAAATCGAAATCGAGCTGGGCTCGAAGGGTTTCTGCTTCATCCCGCGGCATTTCTCGTTAGAACGAGGGTGACGCACGGCGAAGCTTTGGCGGCCCATTGCGGGCCCTCAGGTGGATTGCAGCTAGCTTCTCTGGCGCAAGAAGCGGACTGAAATCAGCCGGCCTGAGTCAAAGAAAGAAGCGTTAAAAACGGAACGGAACCTCAACTGCGCACGAAGATGATTCTACCGAAATTGGCGTGCTGAAGCAAGAAAATACTCGATTAAAACCGCAGGGCTACCAGGCATAAACCTTTCTTATTGTGCTGGTTATGATTGGGAGTGCTTGCGACCCCGCAGCTTTCCATATAAGCTAGCATAAATAGATTATGGGAACGAATAATATGCCGAATGGCGGGAATGGTGAGGTCCTGCCAGGCACGCTGGAAATGCTCATCTTGAAGACTCTGGCTGGCGACATTCGTTTGAATGGCGCCGATATTGCGGCGTCGATCCATAGGGTGAGTGAAGGAGCGTTAAAGGTAAAGGAGGGCGCATTATATCCTGCGCTGCACCGGCTCCAAACACGCGGCTTTGTCGAATGCGAAGCGGGTCTCTCGCTCAGGAATCGTCGCGCGAAATTTTACCGAATGACAACGTTAGGAGTGAAAGAGCTCAAGGAACAAGAAGCGCGCTGGGGGCAGATCGCGAATGCGATTGGCAAAATCATGCAGAGCACCTGAGAAAAATGCGAAAGAACTTCAGCGTCTTCCAAAATAATTTTGAAAAGCAAGATATTTCTGAATAAAAGCTCCAACGTGCTGGCCTGTGGAAAAACTGTGAATTGTCTGTGAAAGTTGTGCGCGTGTTTCGCTCAATTTTCTCTTGCTCCCAGCGCTTCGTTTAGGCAGAATCCCCGCTCGCACTTAGGGAGTGCCCTTGGATTTCTAATCCACAAAGATTTGCGGAAGCCCCACGGGGACGGTTTTGGCTCGCAAGTTGAGCTGAAAACCGACGGGCTGATCGAACGACGTACTAGTTAGGTTTTTCCACAGGATTTCCACGCATGTGGAAATCAGCGAATAGGAAACGTTCTTGAATTCATGGGACAAAGTACTGCAGCACATGGAGCGGAGGGTTAACCCTCACAGCTTTTCGACGTGGTTCCGGCCCACGCGGCTGGAGGCAGCGGAGGGTGATCGGCTACTCATCCGAGTGCCGACGCCGGTTTTTCGCAAGCGGCTGACGCAGACTTACGGCGATTTGCTTCAGGCAGTGCTGGCGGAAGTGGGGATGTCGAGCGCGCGATTGGAATTCATCTGCGCCGAGAGCGAGCCGGCGGCACCGGCGGAGGCTCCAGCACAAGCGAAGCTGGATTTCGATTCATCGAGCCATCAACTGAATCCGCGCTATACGTTTGAGACATTCGTAGTAGGAAGCAGCAATCAGTTTGCGCATGCGGCGGCGCTGGCGGTGACCGAGCAGCCCTCGCGGTCGTACAATCCGCTGTTTCTTTATGGCGGAGTAGGGCTGGGCAAAACGCATCTGATGCACGCGATCGGACACGCGATTAAGAGGCGAAATCCGGCCACGCGGCTGACTTACGTGAGCGCGGAGAAATTCACGAATGAGGTGATCGCGGCGGTGCGGTTTGACCGGATGAGCGCTTTCCGCGACCGTTTTCGAACGATGGACGTGCTGCTAGTGGACGACATCCAGTTCATTGCGGGAAAAGAAAGAACGCACGAAGAATTCTTCCACACATTCAACGCTCT
>JASHYE010000286.1 GCA_030043155.1 Candidatus Acidiferrales bacterium
TGCGCCAGTGGAATCCGGCAATTCGAAATCGAGGGCAACTTCGCCGGTTTTTGGTGTATGAAGGGCTGGCGCGTGTACCCCGGGCTTTGAGGCCGAATCGAATGCATTCATGCTGTATAAGACTCGCCGACAGGCAAGTCGGATTCAATGAGAGCAGCAATACAGCGGGTTCAGTGGAGATTCAGCGCGCCGGAGAAACTGACCGGAGATTTGCCGGCGGCAGAGGATTCGATGCGGCCAATGCGGAAAAAACGTTCGCGGCGGCGCTTCAGCTCGGCTTCGACTTGCTTGGCATTTTTTGATGGCACAACCAGAATCATGCCGACACCAAGATTGAAGGTGCGCAGCAGCTCTTCGGAATCGATTTTTCCGAGGCGCGCAAGATAAGTGAAAATCGGTGGAACCGGCCAGGAGCCGAGCTCGACCACCGCCTGAACGTTGCGCGGAAGGACGCGCGGCAGATTGCCTGGAATTCCGCCGCCGGTAATGTGTGCCATGCCGGAGAGCCATCCGCGCGAGACGATATTTTTCAGCATGGGCCAGTAGCAGCGATGCGGCTTGAGGAGTTCGGCGCCTATTTTGTTGCTGATTTCCGCGACATAGGAATCGGGCTTCAATTGCGCCACTTCAAAGACGAGCTTGCGCGCGAGCGAATAACCGTTAGTGTGAAGGCCGCTCGAAGGCAAAGCAAGGAGAATGTCGCCCGCATGAACGCGGCGAGGATCAGCCTGCTTTCCGCGCTCGACGACTCCGACGATGAAGCCGGCGAGATCGTATTCGCCGGGCGAATACATGTCCGGCATTTCAGCGGTTTCTCCGCCGATGAGAGCGCAGCCGGCCTGGCGCGCGGCGCGGCTCATGCCTTCGACCACTTGTTCGACGATGCGAGGATCGATGCGAGACATAGCGAGATAGTCGAGGAAGAAGAGAGGCTCGGCGCCCTGCGTGAGGATGTCGTTGACGCAGTGATTGACGATGTCTGCGCCTACGGTGGAGTGCACACCGGCGGCGATGGCAACTTTTATTTTTGTGCCAACGCCGTCAGCGCTTGAAACGAGAACGGGATCATGCCAGCGCTGGGGATCAAGATGATAAAGCGCGCCGAAGCCGCCAATGGGCGCGAGAACAAATTTATTAAACGTGCGTCCAGCGAGGTGCCGGATTTTCTGTTTGGCCTGGTCGGCGCGGGAGATGTCCACGCCTGCATCGGAATAACGCATTAATACCGCCAATTCATTTTACACGTTTGAGTCAAAATGTATGGAAGAGTCTTCTCCAGCGCATGCGGCTGGGATGGATCAGGATGCTGAGATAGGTGCCAAGGCGCTCGCCGACGTGGCCGGGTTCCCAGACTTCATCGGGAGCTTTAACGGACATGTAAATGAATAAGGGAGTGCCAATGAGATTGGCGCGGGGAACGTAGCCCCAGAAGCGGCTGTCGTTGGAATCGTCGCGGTTGTCTCCCATGACAAAATATTCGTCCGGAGGAACATGGAATGGGCCGGTATTTTCCTGCGGGGCAGATGGATCAGGGAGCGGATTCAGGTAAGGTTCGTTCAACTGTTTTCCGTTGATGAAAACAACGCCGCGCCTGATCTGGACAGTATCGCCGGGCATTCCGATCACACGCTTGATGAAATCTTCATTGTTGGCGGCCTGAGGAGGAGCTTCAAAGACGATGATCTGCTGGCGTTTGGGGTTGCGCCAGAGCGCGATGTGGTGTTCGGTGAACGGAATTCCGACGTCGTAGCCGATCAGGGAAATGATGAGGTGATCGCCAATGAGAATCGTGTTTTCCATCGAGGCGCTGGGGATGACGCGCGCCTGGATGATCATGGATTCAATGATGAAGAAAGCCAGAATCACCCAGAACCACGAGATCAGCTCGCGGCGCAGGCGATCGCCCGAGGTGGCTTCGGGTTTTTGCGGCTGTGACTTTACTGCTGTTTTCCGCTTTTGGATTTTCTGGGTAGATGGCATTCGTTTATATTGTCGAGGTTTCCTTAGAAGCTATGGAACAAGCGGTGCCAGCGAACTTCGCTGGGATGAACAAAGATGCTCAGGTAAGTTTCAATGCGTTCACCAATATGGCCCGGCTGCCACACTCCCTCTCCATTTGGCGCCTTGATAGACATGAAAATGAACAGCGGTGTCGCAATGATGGCCTTTCGCGGCACAAAGCCCCAGTAGCGGCTGTCGTAAGAATCACCGCGATTATCGCCCATCACGAAATAGTCGTTTGGTGGAACGACAAGATCGCCGTCATGAACATATTTCGGCAGGGTTTCAGACCACTCCGACGTGAGGCCGTCGTAGATCCCATTTCCTTCCGGAGGGAAATTTTCGAGCGAGCTGGCCATCTCAGCGGGATCGCGCAGGACGTAGGGCTCCTTCAGGCGCTGGTCGTTGACGTAAACCGTTCCGTGTTCAATGCGGATCCTGTCGCCCGGGATGCCGATGACGCGTTTGATGAGATCTTCTGTGCCGTTCAGAGGCGAGACGAGAATGATAATTTGCTGGCGCTTGGGATTTCGCCAAAGCGGCACGTGCAATTCGGTGTAAGGAATGCAAAGAGCGTAGCCAAACGGGCTGACGACCATGTGGTCGCCAACAAGAATCGTGTTTTCCATCGAGCCGCTGGGGATCAAGCGGCTTTGCGCCATCGCGCCTTCGACGAAGAAGAGCGCGAGGAGCAGCCAGACCCATGAAAAGATCTCGCGCAGGACTCTCTGACGAGCCGTTTTCCTGGACTGCTCTTTTTGAGGACGCGAGCTAGCAGCATCAGCCACGGTGTGCCTCCACTTCGAGCTGGATATTTTCTGTGGGATAGACACCCGTGTAGCAGGAAGTGCAGAACGTCGCATCCGTATCTTCGACGGCTGCGCGGAGGCTTTCGAGCGAGAGATAAGCAAGCGAATCGGCTCCGATAAATTCGCGAATCTGCTCGACGGAATTGCGCGAGGCAATCAGCTCGATTTTTGTGGGCGTGTCGATTCCGTAGTGGCAAGGAGAGACTGTCGGCGGGCAACTGATGCGCATGTGAACTTCCGCAGCGCCGGCCTCGCGCACCATACGGACGATTTTGCGGCTGGTGGTGCCACGAACGATGGAATCGTCCACGAGCACGACGCGGCGGCCTTCGAGCAAGCGGCGCACGGGATTCAACTTCAGGCGTACGCCGAAGTCGCGGATGGATTGCTCGGGTTCGATGAATGTGCGGCCGATATAGTGATTGCGGATCAGGCCCATACGAAACGGAATTCCGGATTCGGCCGCATAGCCTATTGCAGCAGGAACTCCGGAGTCGGGCACCGGGACCACGACATCGGCAATCGCGGGAGATTCGCGCGCGAGCAATCTGCCGAGTTTTTCGCGCGTGGCATTCACTGGACGGCCAAAGACGAGACTATCGGGCCGCGCAAAATAGACATGCTCGAAGATGCAGTGCTGATGGTTTTTCTGCGGCGCGAAGCGAATTGATTCAAGGCCGCCTTTCGAAATGCGCAGCATCTCGCCGGGTTCGATATCGCGGACGTATTCGGCGCCGATCAAATCGAAGGCGCAGGTTTCCGAGGCAACAGCCCAGGCGTCGCGCAGGCGGCCCAGAGCGAGGGGGCGAAATCCGCGCGGGTCGCGAACGGCGAGAATCTCGTCGCGCGTGAGAATCAAAAGAGAATATGCGCCCTCGACCTGACCCAGCGCATCGGCGACGGCTCCCGCCAGGTTTCCCACTTTGCTGCGCGCGACGAGATGGACGATCACTTCAGTGTCGCTGGTGGTCTGAAAAATTGAGCCTTTATGTTCGAGGCTGCGCCGCAATTCGAGTGCGTTGGTCAGGTTGCCATTGTGGGCCAGCGCGAGCTTGCCCTTATTGCAGTCGCTGGCCAGGGGCTGAGCATTGCTGAGCGAGGTATCGCCTGCGGTGGAATAGCGCGTGTGACCAATCGCAGCAGAACCTGGCAACCGGGCGACCACTTCCGGAGTAAAGACATCCTGAACAAGCCCCATACCGCGTTCGAGGCGAAATTGCACGCCATCAGTGGAGGCGATGCCGGCGGATTCCTGTCCGCGGTGCTGCAGCGCATAGAGGCCGAGGTAGGTGAGCTTCGCCGCTTCTTCCTCACCGAAAAAGCCGAACACACCACACTCGTCGTGGAAGTGATCGTCATCCAAATGAATAATTGTGTTCATGATGCGATTTGCAGAAATTTTTCCAAGCTGCTGGCCCAGATTTGCCGGAGCGAATCGACAGAGGCGCAAAGCCGAGGCTGGCCGTTTATTTGGATGCGAAACTCTCCGCGAGTGACTGTACCGATTCGCCGTGCTTCAATCTTATATTGTGCCGCAATCTGCTCGGCGCGAGCAAGCAACTCCGGCTTCACGGAAATGATGGCTCGAGCGCCGGATTCTTCGAAGAGCGCAAACTCAGCGGGATCATTCGTTTGCAGATTGATTTCGGCGGCCAGTCCTTCCGCGACAAAGCAAGATTCGGCAAGCGCAATGGCCAGTCCGCCATCGCTGATATCGTGAGCTGATTGCAAGATACGCCCTGAGGCGAGAGCGACGAGGCAATCGATGAGAGCTTTTTCCGCGTGAAGATCGATTTCTGGAGGCGCGCCAGCGACAATGCCATGAATTGCCTTCGAGTATTCGGCGGACGAGAACTCGCGGCGCTGCTGATCGCTCATATCCCGTGGCTCTATAGTTCCCTGAAGGAGCAGAATCGCGTCACCTTGGTGGTGAAAGCCCATTCCAACGGCGCAGTCGGCGTCGTCGAGGATTCCCAGCATTCCGATGACGGGTGTGGGATAAATCGCGCGTCCGAGAGTTTCGTTGTAGAAGCTGACGTTTCCGCCGGTAATTGGCGTACCTAACGCACGGCAAGCATCGCCAATACCGTCAACGATGTCGCTGAATTGACGCATGATTTCGGGCTTTTCGGGATTGCCGAAGTTGAGGCAATTCGTTGCTGCAACAGGACGCGCTCCTGTGCATGCAACGTTGCG
>JASHYE010000287.1 GCA_030043155.1 Candidatus Acidiferrales bacterium
ACGCTCGACGCGGAAGGCCGGCCGATGTCGAAATCGAAAGGCAATGGCGAATTGCCGGCGGAGATTTGCGAAAAGTGGGGCGCAGACCTGCTGCGGCTGTGGGTGACTTCGCAGGATTATCAGACGGACATGCGATTCTCCGAGCCGATGATGGCGCAATTGGCCGAATCGTACCGGAAGATTCGAAATACGTTTCGCTTTGCGCTGGGCAATCTGGATGGATTCGATCCGGCGCGCGATGCCGTGGCAGACAATGAACTGCTGGAGATGGACGCGTGGATGCTGCATCGCACCGCGGAGCTCGTGGAGAAATGCCGCGCGTGGTATGACGAATATGCGTTCCACCGTGTGTTTCACGCGCTGTACGATTTTCTGGTCGTCGATCTGAGCGCGTTTTATTTCGACGTGCTCAAGGATCGCCTCTACACATTTGCAAGACACAACACAGCACGGCGTTCGGCGCAGACGGCGATTTATCGCATCGCGAGCGCGCTGGTGCGGCTGATCGCGCCGATCCTTGTTTTCACCGCGGAAGAAGTCTGGAAGAGTTTGCCGCACCCAGCGGGAGACGCGAGCAGCGTGCACATGGCGCTTTTTCCTGCTCGCGAAGAGCTGCTGAAGAGCGCATCGCCGAACAAAAATCAAGACTGGGAGTCGCTCCTCCAGGTGCGCGAGCAGGCGCTGAAAAAACTCGAAGAGGCGCGCAACTCGAAATTGATTAATAGCGCGCTTGAAGCGCGTGTCGAAATGCGCGCCAGCGGCAAAACGCTCGACTTGCTGAAAAACTACGCCGCATGGCTGCCGCAGATTTTGATCGTCTCCCAGGTCAGTGTCACATCGGCGAATGGGACTCATGCGCCGTCGGCAGGAGCTGCGGTCGCCGAAATGGAAGTGCGACACGCGGACGGCAAGAAGTGCGAGCGCTGCTGGAATTATTCTGTGCACGTTGGCGAGAGCGCGGATTATCCCACGCTCTGCGAGCGGTGCCTCGTGGCCATTGCCGAAATTGAAAGCAGCGCGAATCGCGGGAGCGCATAAGCAATGGCGGGCGCGCGCAGCATCGCGTGGGGCTGGCTGGTGATGGTGATTGTTCTCGTGCTCGTCGGCGATCAGGCCGCGAAACACGCCATCGAGAAATACACCCCGGCCGATTATTTTCATGTTGTGGTTCCCGGGCTGCTCAATCTGATTCACACGCACAATCCTGGCGTTGCGTTTAGCATGTTCGCCAATGCGCATTCGCCCGTGGTGCGATTTTTGCTTGTGCTTTTCTCCGTGGCTGTGATTGTGTTCTTATTCTGGCTGCTCGCAGCGGAGCGCGCGGGCGGAAGAATGGGCCAGATCGGCATGGCGCTGATTATCGGAGGCGCAGTCGGAAACGTCTTGGACCGGCTGACGCGGCGCGGCGTCACCGATTTTATCGATCTGCACGTTGGAAGCTATCACTGGCCGACGTTCAACGTCGCGGATTCAGCGATTGTCGCGGGTGCGGCGCTCGTGTTGCTGGAGCTTTTTCGCGATTGGAACCGGCCACCGGATCGAAACGGAGCGCGTTAGGCTATGCATCCTTACCTGGGCACGATTCCGACACCGTGGGGCGGCATTCCCATGTACACCTACGGTATTCTGGTTGCCACGGGCGTGCTGCTGGGATTGTGGTACGCGCGGCATTACGCAGCTCTGCATTCCGAAATTGACCCGGAGCGCATTTGGAATCTCGGGATCTACATGGTGCTGGCAGGGCTTGTTGGCGCGAAGATTTGGTTCATCCTTTCCGGCGGAAGCTATTTCTGGCATCACACGAGTGAAATTTTCGCGCGCGCCACTTTGCAATCCGGCGGGACATTTTATGGCGGATTGATCGGCGCATTGCTGCTGCTGGTAATTTATTCGCATTTTCAGCGCATCCAACTGCTCACGCTGGCGGATTGCTATGCAGCAGGCTTGCCGCTCGGACATGCGATTGGCCGGCTGGGATGTTTTGCGGCGGGCTGCTGCTACGGCAAGCCGACTTATTTGCCGTGGGCGGTGACGTACACCAGTGCGCGCGCCGCGCAGCTCGTCGGAACGCCGCTGAATATCCCGCTGCATCCGACACAGCTCTATGAAGCAGGTGCGGAATTTTTGAATTTTTTCATCTTGATTGCGCTGGCGCGGAAGCAGCGCTTTTGCGGAGAGATTTTCGCGACTTTCATTTTGCTTTACGGAATCGAGCGCGGATTGATTGAATTTGTCCGCTGGGATCCGGGCCGCACTTTGTTTGATCATGCCAGATTTTCGCTGATGCAAATTGTGAGCCTGGCGCTGATTTTTCTCGGTGCATGGATGTGGCGCCGTGGCTCGAAGCAGTCGCGCTCCGTGCATCGTTCCGCCGTAGTTCCGGCGCGGCAGTAGGGCGCGCTTGCACCGCTTCGCCTTCAGGCAGAAATGAATCCCTCAGCCGCAGCTTCCGACAAAGAGAAAAATGCCCGAGGATTTTCGACCGTAAAGACTCTCGTGGCCGCTGCCGAAAATGCAGGCGAGCGAGTGGATCGGTTTCTTGCGGCGCAGTTGCCGGAGATGAGCCGCACGCGCATTCAGGCGCTCCTCGAGCGCGGACGCATCACCATCAATGGCGCCGCCGCGAAACGATCGCATCGCATGGAGGAAGGCGACTCCGTGGTCATCGAGATTCCCGCGCCGGAGCCTTCTGCCGCGCGACCGGAGGCGATTCCGCTGGAAATCCTCTACTCCGATGCGGATCTGGCAGTCATCAACAAGCCCGCGGGATTGATCGTGCATCCGGGAGCGGGCGCGAAAAGCGGCACGATTGTAAACGCGCTTTTGCACGAGTTTGGTGCGCGCGGCGAGCTTTCGTCGATTGGCGGCGAGCTGCGCCCAGGCATTGTGCATCGTTTGGACCGCGAAACTTCCGGCGCGCTGCTCGTTGCGCGCAATGATCTGGCGCATCGCGCGCTCGTGGAACAATTCAGCAGCCACCACATCGAAAAAACTTACGTCGCGCTGGTCCACGGAAATTTGAAACAGGATTCCGGGCGCATCGAGCTTCCCGTGGCGCGCGATTTGCATCGTAGAATTCGTATGACCACCAAGCGCAGGGAAGGCCGCGCGGCGCGCACCGATTGGCGCGTGCGTTTGCGGATTCCGGGATTCACGCTCGCGGAAGCGGATTTGCACACCGGACGCACGCATCAGATTCGCGTCCATTTTTCCGCGCTCGGGCATCCCGTGGTGGGAGACACGCTCTACGGAGCGCCGCGCGTGCCGAGGATTGGCCAAAAAAAGATCGGCGAAAAAACCGCGCCCGCGCTCGAGCGAAATTTTCTCCACGCGGCGAGGATAAAGTTTCAGCACCCAACCACGGGCAAAGAAATTGAAGTGCGCGCGCCATTACCAAGTGAGCTTGCGGAATATCTCCGCGAACTTGCATTCATTTCGGGCGCGCCGCGCGCGGCGGTTGACGCTGCGCTGAAGCCGTACCTATAATCTTGAGGCTCTCGTGTCCAAACGAATTCTAATTGCGCTGTTGTTCGCGGTTTTTTTCCTCGCGCCGGCGTTCGTTTCGGCGCAACAATCGCCAGCGCAACAGCAAACTCCGCCGCGCGCGCCGGGCCAGCACTTCACGGTCGGACTGGTTCACCTGGTAGCCGCGGTCACGGATCGCCGCAACAAATTCGTCACCGACCTGACGCAGAACGATTTCCAGGTCTTCGAAGACGGCCAGCAGCAGCGCATCACCTATTTCAGCACTCAGGCTAATTTGCCACTGCGCATCGGAATGCTGCTGGATACCTCTAACAGCATTCGCGAACGCCTGCACTTCGAACAGGATGCTGCCATCGATTTTCTCTATAACGTCCTGCGCCATGGGCAGGACGGGGCTTTTGTGATGACATTCGATAACGAGCCCGAGGTCGTCCAGGACTACACCGACGATATGAGCCAGTTGAGCGACGTAATTCAAAAGCAGAATGCCGGCGGCGGCACGGCGCTCAATGACGCGATCTACCTGGCGAGCGAGCGCCTGATGGATGCGCCGACGCCGTCCGCTGGCGCAGAAATTCGGCGCGTGCTCGTGGTCATCAGCGACGGTGACGATAACCTGAGCGATCACGCGCTGAGCGACGCTATTCAGATGGCCGATCGCGCCGGCGTCTCGATCTATACCATCAGCAGCAATAACAACTGGGTCGAAACCGATACCGTAACGCCGCAGAAGACACAATATAGCGAGGGCGACAACATTCTGAAGGAGCTTGCCGACGAAACCGGCGGCCGGTCATTTTTTCCGTTTCGCGTGGATGATTTGGCGCAATCGTTCCTCGATATTGGCAACGAGTTGCGCAGCCAATACCTGATCGGCTACACGCCGCCCTATAAAATCGCCGATGGACAGTTCCATCGCGTGGAACTGAAGGTATTTCGCAAAGGCCTGACGGTGCGCTCGCGAAAGGGATACTACGCCACCGCGCCGGTTACTTCTCCCGCTCCCGCCACCAGCACCGCCGCCACCGGCACAGGCCATTAGCTCTAAACGGGCAAAGCGGCGCTTTCTCGATGTGCGATTAGATTTAGTGCGCTGCGTGACCTGGGGCGTAATAGCCTGCGCGCGTGAGGACTCTCAGATCCGGCTTCGTGGTGACTTTGATTTTACGGTACGCGCCATTGGCCGCGGTATTTGCGGGATAGTACGCGACGATGTACTGGCTGCGCAGCTCCTCGGAAATTTCATCGAAGGCTTTATCCAAATCGCCGCCATTTCGAATTGAGATCACGCGCCCGCCCGTTTGTTCGGCCATTTCATGTGCCGCCATGCCGCCCATGTACATTTGGCCAGACATAAAATAACCCATCCGTTCGGCAATCAGCAGGACATGAATCACAGCATTCGCGTCCTGCGCCGTCTGGATCGCGCCGCGCAGAGTTTCCTGGCTGCCTTCGTCCTGTGCGTCGGTGAGGATGATCAGCGCCTTCCGTCCCGCTTCGTCCAGCAGTTTGCCATTGCAGATGTCCGCGATCGCGTCATAGAGAACGGTTCCCGGAAGATTCGCGTTCGTCGGCCCGAGCGCTATCGGTGCATTAATCTCGGCTTTCTGAATCGCGCTTTGGAGGACGGATTGGTCGTCGGTGAAATCGGCAAGCATGTTCACATTCGTGTCGAACGAAATAACTGAGGCGAGATCGTCTTTCTTCAAAATGTCGCGCAAGAACCGCGACGCCGTGTCTTTCTCGGCGTCGAGCAGGTGCTCCTGGCTGCCACTCGTGTCCACCATCATCGCCAGCGTGATGGGATCCGTCATGTCCTTCGAGAAAAATGCGATCTTTTGTTCAACACCATCTTCATAAACTTTGAAATCGTCTTTTTGCAAGCCGGTGACAATTGCGCCATGTCTGTCCCGCACTGTGACGTACAGCCGCACCAGGTTGACGTTGATTCTCGTCTCGCCGGTTGCCTGCGGGATCTCTTGCTGCTTCTGCTCCGGCTTGGCGGGAATCTGTACGGGAATCTGAAAGGCATGGACGGACAGCGCCGCCGCGAATCGTGGCATCCTAAATTGAGGGCCAAAGGCAACGATCGCCAGCCAAACCGCCAGCGCTCCCAGCATTCGGAGCGGCCGCCTAAAATTGTTGCGCTTTGTCTTTGTCATGGCCGATACTACGATGCGGTTCGCGCCCGAACGGATGCGTCCTGCTTGGGGCGCCGAGCATAAGAGTCTCACAGATTCAGCCGAAAGGTCAGCGGGGCTGGAGAAAATGAAGAAAATACTTGCGGTATGCGCGCTGTCGATGTTTTCCGCGTGCGCGTTTGCCCAGAGCGTTCCGCAGTCCGCGAAGCCGGCATCGCCAGCCCCTGCGACGCCAGCACAAGCGCAAAAGCCGCCCACGATGCACATTACAACGAACATCGTAATGGTTCCCGTGACCGTAAAAGACACGGAGGGCGATCTGGTCCCGGACCTGCAGCAAAGTGATTTCCGCATTTTTCAGGACGACAAAGAGCAGCAGATCAGGAATTTCTGGGACCAGGCGTTTCCCGTTTCCGCCGTCGTGCTTCTCGATGACGATCTGCCCACCGCTGAATCGCAGACGGTTCTGAAGAGCCTCGACAGCATCGCCGCTGGATTTTCAGCGGATGACGAAGTGGCGCTCGTGCGCTTCGACGAATATCCGAAGACGGTTCTCGATTTCACTTCGAACAATGATGCTCTGTTCGCGAAGCTGAAGGAGATTCGTACCAATCCCAAGGACGCGCTCGACTCGCGCGTTCCCGGCACGCCTTCATCGACGATGATGTCTCCGCCGATGATTAATGGCCACACCCTCGGAGGCGCGGCGGATATTCCTATCATGGGCACCAACACGAATGGAGTGACCAAGCATCTCGATGACGCGGTGCACTATGCAGCTGAAATGCTGCGCACGCGCGGACGCGACCGCCGGAAAATCATCATCGTCGTTTCCGACGGCACGAACGACCGCCACAATCAGTGGAGCTACAGCAACACGCTGCGCCTTCTTTTTTCCAACAATGTCACCGTGTACGCGGTTTCGGTTTCGTCCATCGCTGACGATCTCGCGTTGCGCGGCAAAGGCCGGCTAGGGACATACGCGAATCCCACGGGCGGCGACGTGATTGCGGCTCGCAGCGCTAGTCAAATGGAAGCGCTGTATTCGAAGCTCGTCGAGGAAGCGCGCAATCAGTACACGCTGGGATTCGAGCCGACGAGAACCGTCGGAAAAGGGAATTGCCACTCGCTTGAGGTGCGCGTGGAGCGTCCCGGGCTTTCCGTCACGGCACGGCGCGGATATTGCGCCGCGTTCTCGCGCTGACCATCTCGCCGCTCGCCAAGATTTTTTCTTGACTTTGCGCATCGCGAAACGTAAAAAAGATGGAGTGAGCTGGATGCGCGTGCGGTTTTCGCGGCTGGTTCGCAGAGAGAAAGCTTCAAAGCAGTTGAATGCGCGCGATAGCCGGAAGAAATTTCCGGCGATTCGAAAAACAAAAATCAATTCGGGCGGCGGCAACGCCGCCCTTTTTGTTTCCGCCGCACTTCGCCGCGAGTGTCACGCCTTTGAAATCGAGATGAGTTGTTCGTGCGCGGGACAAATGGGCTCGTAATCGCAATACCGGCAACTGAAGCCGGGCCGCGCGGGAAATTCGCCGGCGCGAATTTCGTCCGCGACTTCGGCAACGATAGTCTTCGCTTTATTGAGAGCCTTTGCGTCGCGCGTTGCGGTCACCGCTTCATTCGTCGCCAGGTTGTAGAAAATCAATCGCTCAGCTTCGAGTTCCCAGACCTCTTGCGCAGCAAGGGCATAGAGGCTCAACTGCAAACTGTCTTTCGCCTGCTTCTCGCGTTTCGGATTTCCGGTCTTATAGTCGATGATTTCGATTTTCTTCGGGCCGATGCGATTGATCTGGTCCATGCGGCCAAACACAACCACGTTCGGGTCGAGCGGAAGCTCGAAGGATTTTTCCTGATGCAGCACGTCGGCAGGTGCTGCCGTGTAGCTTTCGCAGAACCCCTGCAACTGCTCAATTCCCGCCTTGCGATATTCTTCTTCCTGATAGTCGTCCTGAAATCCCGCGGCATGCCATTCGCGCTCGAAAATTGAAACGACTTCCTCGAAAGGGACTTTTCGGCCCTTGCGAATTTCGCGCACGAATTCGCGGATGGTCAAATGCATTACGTTGCCGAATGTCATCGCCGCTTGCGGTTCGCCGCGAATTCCCCATACCTGCTGCAGCAGATATTTCATGGGACACGTGCGGTACGTTTCGATGGCCGAGGCGCTCAATTGCAGCGGCTCGGCGCTCGGCGGATGGTACGCTTTGGCCCACAGCGCGAT
>JASHYE010000288.1 GCA_030043155.1 Candidatus Acidiferrales bacterium
GTGAGTTGGGAGGGAAGGGAAATTTTCCAGGTTTCGGTGATTTTGCCGACCAAACCGAGCTTGAGAGGGTCGGTGTCTCCTTTGTCCGGCTGATCGATATCTTGCGCCTCGATCACGGCCGAAGGAATGCTGAGACCAATATCCTTTTGGGACAGATCGATGAAGTCAGGCACGGAAAATTGAGCTTCAAAAATGAGGGGCTGATCCAGATTTTCAGCGTTCGTGAAATGTGAGTCGGTGCATTTAGCGCTGTTGTTTGAGAGAAAAGCTTGCACGAGTCTTTGCGCCATTTCCGGCCAGTTGTTCTGAGGAACAATGCGCAACGCCGATCGTATAATCACAGCGACCGCGCCATTGTCGGAAATGGAGAGTTTTCCTTCGAAGCGGCCAAAAGAATCAACCTGACCGCCAATCGTGATAGCAGTTGCAGGAATGTACGGCGGATCCATGGGAGTTTTCTCGAGCGCCGCGGGCGCAGCGAGCGGAATGGCGAGCGCTTGTTTGTCAAGGAGCTGCGGCATTAGAAAACCAAAAGGAGCGACGCCGGGAGTGGTATCCGCCCAGTGATTTTGGCCGTTGTAGGCGACGATGTTAATGACGTGGTCGAACTGGCCGGGAGAAGGCATGTCCGGGTCGATTTTGACCTGAGAATTGATGAGGACAGGGTAGGAGGTGATGTTTTCGGCGGCGAGGAGGGCTTCAAAGAGAGTGGCCTTGTCTTTGCAGTCGCCATATTGGTTTGCGAGAACATCATCAGCGGAGTGTGGCTGATATCGGCCTACGCCAAAGGAAAGGCTGACGTAACGGATGTTCTTGGAAACGTAATCATAGATAGCATTCACCTTGTCGGCGGGAGTGGAAAGGCCCTTGACAAGTTCATCGGCCTTGGCGCGGATCGTGGCGGAAACGGCGGCGCGAGGCTTTTGCAAGCCGGCGTACCACTGGCCTAATTGCTGCCAATTTTCGAAAGTGGAAATCTGAACATCGGGAAGCTTTGGTTTTTCCGGTTTTTTATTCTTGTCAGGGTTCGACGAATCATCGGGGCGCTTGGTGAAGGAAGAATGCCAGGTGTAGATGCGACGATCTCCCTGGTTTTGTACATTGGGCGCGGCAAGGCCATTGGAAGTTTTGATATGAAGCTCGCGCGACTTCGGGACATTCACCTGGAAAATGTCGTCCAGCGTGATGACTTCCTTAGAGGAGTTCCATGACGTGAAAAACTGTCCCGGGATCACCGGCTGAACGGTGACGCTGTGAATCTGATATTCCAGAGTGTCGCCGACGTTGAGGTCAGGCACAGTGATATGAATCTGGCGAATATCCGTATACATGGGTGCGACGCGCTCGACGGGAGAGCTGAGGTCCTGCACAGCGTCTGCGCCCGCGGTAACGACGCGGCCGTCGGGCTTGTGGACGCGGACGAAATCGGCGGAAATTTTGTCGCTGGCCGCGGAATAAGTGAAGACGAGCTGTCCGAATGACTGAACGGCTTGCGCACTTTGAATGCGAATGTTGGCGTATTGCACTTCGTCGCCGGAGCCGTCGTTTTGGAAAGTGAAGGAGGTGCGCTGCTGCTGGATGACCGAGCCTTCTTTGGAATAGTCGGGGGTGGCAGAGGCGGCGGGCGGTAATTTGGCGGGGGTTGCGGGCTTGGTTGACTGAGCAAAGCAGGCTACGGGGAGGACAAGCAGGGTACCAGCGAGCACACGGAGCCGGAATAACCCAAGTCTCACAGTGCCGCGAGCGTAACCCAGGGTGGAGTGAATTGCAAGCTTACGCAGGTATAGCGAACAATCAGGCGCGAAGCGTGGAGAGTAGGGCATGGCTGTACGCGCGGACAGGTGACACCGGCAAGGCTGGCGCTGAGAATGGGAATGGAGAAGGCAACGAATAGCGCCGGTGTTATAATCCAAACTTCAGCTGAGACAACGCGAGGATCGGATTTCGAGGGGGCAGGAATGGGCGTTCAGTTCCGCGAGTTGATGACCTGGGTTCGGCACCGGAAAATCTTCGCCGGCATCCTGGTGGCTTTCACGCTGGGCTTGGGAATCATGATCGGAACCTTGATTCCGGGGCATGTAGCGGCGAAGCGGAGCGCGCCAGGGGATTCGGCGGCGATGATTCCAATTCCGGATCCGGTGAACCTGTCGAACGGCTTTTCGACCATCATCAACCACGTTGAGCCTGCCGTGGTGAACATCTCGACAACGCAAGTGTTTGGCAGTCCGAAAGGGACTGCCGACCATAAGGGACAAGATTCCTTCCAGGATTTCTTCAATAGATTTTTCAAGCAGAATCCAGGCAGCGAAGGGCCAGAAGAAGAAAAGAGCCTGGGCTCGGGCGTAATTGTGGACAGGAAAGGCTATATCCTCACTAACGACCACGTAATCGATGGAGCGACGAAGATCCAGGTTTCCGTGGACAGCGATCCGACGCACTACAGCGCGCGTGTGATCGGCATCGACAAACAGACGGATCTGGCGGTAATCAAAATCGACGCGGACCGCGCCCTGCCGACGGCGCGCCTGGGAAATTCCGATGGAGTGAAGGTGGGAGATTGGGTGCTGGCGTTCGGCAGTCCATTTTCGCTGAGTGGCACGGTAACGGCGGGAATCGTGAGCGCGCGAAACCGCGCGGGAGCGGATATCGGGTCGTCGCAGTTTCAAAACTTTATCCAGACGGATGC
>JASHYE010000033.1 GCA_030043155.1 Candidatus Acidiferrales bacterium
GATCGGAGGTGAGCAGGATGATGTCCGGATTATTGGGGTTGATCCAGATATTCTGATAGTCGTCGCCGCCCGGAGCGCCTTTAAGTGTGGACCAAGTCTTGCCAGCATCAGTTGATTTCCAACTCACGACACTGCAGGTGTAGATCACGTCGGGATTCTTTGGGTCGACTTTGGGAACGGGAAGGTCGCCGCCGCCAATCCGTCCCGTCGGCCGCGTATCGTTTGTCGTACGCGTCCAGGTCGAGCCAGCATCGTCTGAGCGGTAGAGACCAACACCGCGGCCAACCGCGACCGTGGCATAAACACGATTCGGCTCACTCGGAGCAATCGCAAAGTCGGCCTGGATGACATGTTCAGGCAAACCTTGGGTGAGCTGGGTCCAATTCGCACCGCCATCGGTGGATTTGTAGAGGCCGCTGTTCGGGCCGTTGTATTCATCGTTGTCTTCCCACGGGCCGGAGACGCTATCCCACAGAGACGCGTAAACCACATCAGGATTTTGCGGGTCGATTTCGACATCTCCGCCGCCGGTGTATTGATCTTTAGAGAGAACTTTGTCCCAAGTTTGGCCGCCGTCAGTGGTGCGGAAGATGCCGCGCATTTCGCTGGGTCCATAAGGATGACCGACCACGGCGACGAAAACACGATTGGGATCGCGGGGATCGATAGCGAGCTGAGCAATTTGCTCGGCGTCATCGAGGCCGAGATGAACCCACGTCTTACCGCCATCGGTTGATTTATACATGCCGTTTCCGACCGAGAGGTCAGGCCGTTGCAGGCCTTCGCCGCTGCCGACGTAGATGATGTTGGGATCGGATGGGGCGACCTCCAAAGCGCCGACGGACTGAGTAGGCTCGGCATCGAAAATCGGCTTCCAGGTTTCACCGTAATCGGTGGTCTTCCAGACGCCGCCGTTCACCTGAGCAATGTAAAAAACATTTGGCTGGCTGGCGACGCCGGAGATCGCTTTCGTGCGGCCGCCGCGGAAGGGGCCGATCATCCGCCAATGCAATTCCTGATAGAGACTCTCGGGATACTGCTGAGCCATCAGCGATGGGCCGAAAACAGCGACCAGAATTAGGAAAGATGTGAGTGCGGTGAGGCGACGAAGTTGCATTACGGTATACCTCCGGGTTTGGCGGAAAAACACCAGAGCATAATCATTCGGGGCTGGTTGGCGCAAATGAATTATTGAGGGTCGGCAGTATAATTCCGCGTGACCGATCATCAACCAGCGCGTTCTACATTTGAGGAGGAACGTATGACTGACGCCGCCAAAAATCCCGCGATCCGCAATATCTCCGACACTGCACGGTGGGTCGCATTTTACCGTGCGATGGAGACGGAGCGGCCGGATGCGCTTTTTCAGGATCCCTACGCGCGAAAGCTCGCGGGAGAACGCGGCGAGCAGATCGTTCATGCTCTGAAGCGCGGCAGGAGCCAGTCGTGGGCGATGGTGGTTCGCACGAAACTGATCGACGATATTCTGCTGCAGATTTTGAAGAGCGAAGCGGTTGATGTAGTTCTCAATCTCGCAGCAGGACTGGATATGCGTCCCTATCGTTTGACTTTGCCGTCAGGGCTGCGATGGATAGAAGTCGATCTGCCCGAGATCATTGACTACAAAGCAGAAATGCTGGGGAACGAGAAACCGCGTTGCCTACTGGAAACGGTAAAAATGGATTTAGCGGATGTTGCAGCGCGACGAGAGTTCTTTGTGCGAATCAATTCAAGCGCGCGAGGAATATTTGTGATTACGGAAGGTCTGCTGGGGTATCTCACGGAACAACAGGTCGCGGCTCTGGCCGAAGACCTACACCAAGCAGACCGTTTTCAGTATTGGGTGACGGACTTGGCCTCACCGAAAGTTGTGCAGATGACGCAAAAACATTGGGGCAAACAGCTCAATGAGGCAAGAGCGCCGCTCCAATTTGCGCCGGCGTCAGCGGAGGATTTTTTTGCGCCTTACGGGTGGAAGAGCGCAGAGTTCCACGATTTCTATCACGCATCAGTGAAGTTCAAACGGCCGATGCCTGGCGCCTGGATGATTCGCGTTTGGAAGGCGTTGATGCCGCGCCGAACGGAAAAGATGATGAAGCAGTGGAGATCCGGCGTGACGCTGCTGAAACGAAATTGAATTAATGGTTCGTTCGCCCATGCGCTGGTGCGGATCGCATGCTGGGCAAAAGGCCGAAAACTGCGACGCCGTTCGGGGTACCCACAAAGACTTTACCAGCGGCAATCATCGGCGTAATGAACTTGTTGCCAGTGATTTCGTCGCGGTGACCTGCTTGCTTGCTATTATACAGTTCATGCGAGAGATCAGCCACATCATAGGCGTGCAGCACTGCGGGAGTATTGTTCTCGACAGCCCACACAATCCCATCCTGCGAGCCATACGATGAAATGCTGGGCGTGGCGCCCGGGTAGCCAAAAGTGATGGAAGTCTTTGAAGCTGCGGGCGTGAGGATGCGCGCATGTTCAAATTTGAAGGCGCGGAGATAATCGTCGACAGCTCCATAATAAAGAGTGCCGTTGAAGTACGCAGGCATGGAGTAAACGCCGCCGCTGCCGCCGAGACCATTTGAATTGTCACTGCCCGTACTAGGAATCTCCTGATAAATAGCATTGTCATTGTCGGGATTGAACTTTCCCATGGAATCCCGGTCAACTAAATAGATGATGTCGTCCTTGCCGGCTCCAACGGCCAGGTGGCGGATTTTGCCTGAAGAGTCTTTCATATCGGGGAGCACGAGCACGCCGCCCGATCCGAGATCGAGGTCTTTGCGGGACTCGGCTACGGTGTTATGCATGTCAAAGTAATCGGCGACGAAGAGCTTGCCGCCGGAGAAAGCGAGCTTCAGGAAGGCATTCCCGAAATCACCCTTCTCAGGAAAATTCTCGGAATTCAATGTTGTATCGAAGGTTCCATTGCCAGCCAGGAGGTAAATATAGCCCTGTTGATCGGAAGCAGGGCCGTCTCCAGCCATCCAGAAAGCGCCTTCGCTGCCATCCGGCTCGATGTTCAGGACGGAG
>JASHYE010000289.1 GCA_030043155.1 Candidatus Acidiferrales bacterium
AGCAAACCTCAATCGCACATCGCTCTCTGGCTTTCCACTCATCTCCACGACGCGCACCACCGCATCGCTTCCCTGCTCCGCTTTCTTGAACGCCATCACGCGCACATCATCGCTGCTCACTTTCAGCAGCGAAACGCTTTTCCCCAGCGCGCCCGCATGCGCATCGTTGTCAAACGCAATCAACGGATCATCCAGCCGGTACGCTTGCCACGCCGCATCCGATCCTTGCCAGCTTCCCGCATGGCTCGTCAATCCGTACACAAATTCATGATGCCCCCAGTCCTGCGTTCCCTGATCGCGATATTCCTGGTCCGCATCGTTGATTCCCGGCGTGTACAGCAACGTCAGCCGCAGCGTGTTGTCGCTCGGCTTGTCCGAACCTGTCTTCGCACCAGACAAAATCGTCACGCCAAAATCGCCGGACTTGTCCGTCAAATCGAACCAGCGATGCGACGCCATCTCGAACGTCTTCTCATTGTCCGTCGGGCGCTCAATCGTTCCCGCGCCCCAGTTGTACGTCGCGTTTTCATTCGACGCCGTCAGAGGAAATTCCGCCTTCAGCGCCGCGTGACGTGATTTCCAATCGATCGCATTTGCGAATTCCACGCGGTTGCCCGCATCTCCAGCGCTAAGTCGGATGGTCTCCACGAATTTCGAATCTTCCGCCTCGCGCTCGATGCGCAACGCCACGCGCACAGGCCCGCGCTCCGCAATCGTAATCTTCGCTGTGCTGCCCACATAATCCCGAGGCGGCTTGCTCTGGTCGCTCCAATCCATGTTCCACGCCGGCCAGTACGAAGGCGTCTCCGACTGAAACGCCAGTCGCATCGGCGCCGACAGCAGCTCGCGCTCGAGTTTCTTGTCGTAAATCCTCGTCACGTCGCCGTCCGAATTCACTTCAATCTTGTACCGTGCATTTTCCAGCGACGAATCGGTCACTTGTAATTCATTCGACGAACCCCCCGCCGCCATGCTCTGCGTCGCCTGCACATGATAAATGGCAAAACCGACCGACGGTACTTTTGCGACGAACAGCACCTTGCTTATTCCGCTGTCCGTGCCTTCGATCTGCGACGGGACGTCGCTGCCATCCGGTCCCGTAACGCGCACGCCGTTGGGCGCACCGCCTCCTAGCGCCACATTTGCTTCTACTACGTCCTCTCTCTCAATCGACAGCGGATTGAATACCACGATCGCCGCGCCTGCACCCCTCGTGTCCAGTTGCGACGCGACTGCGCTCGTCGCGCTCTCTAAAACTTGTGCGAACTGATTCATCGCAATCACATCGTCATTCCATGAATACGTGTACGCTTTCGGTGTCGCGGTTCCCGCCATGATGTCGTGGAATTGGCCGCCCAGCACGAGCCGCCACGCATAGTTCAGCCGCGCCAGCGGATACTCCCTTCCGCCGAGCCATGACGCTGCGAAGGAGGTCGCTTCCGCCGCGCGCGCCAAATTTTCATTTTCGCGGTTCCAGTGCTTGTGCATCGCTTCCGAAGTCAGCGAGCCCGCCGAATGATTCGTCAATTCCATATCGCCTTTGTACGTCGGCAGCCCGCCCTCCAAATGCTCGCTCAAAATATCTTTGAACATCTGATCGGCATCCGAAGAAATCACGTGCAGCGGCCCCGTTCCCATTCGCACTTTCGGACCCGTCGGTGCGCCCACGGCATTTTCATTGTCGCTGTCCGTATCATTATTATGCGGAGGCAGCGCGCCCATGCTCTTCGTTACCATTTCTTCAACGAGCCGCACCGAATTCTCATCCGGCGACCCGCCAATATCGCCCGTGCCATAATAATGATAGTCGGCAAAGACGCCGCTCACCTTTCCGTCGCGTTCCACGCGCGCCGGCCAATCCACAAAATTGCGAATGTCCGCGGGCCGCTCGCTTTTTGTCAAGTCGTAGCTGATTCCCGCCGAGTAGCTTCCCGGATTTAGCGCCGCGATAACGCTGTGTCCATCCGGCCCAATCCATGTGCCAACATTGAATGGCGTCCCCTCCGGCGTTTCTTCTGGCGAATCCGGTCCGCCCACCGGCGCCGAAGAGCCCCATGTCAATTTCTGCGTCGAAAATCCCTTCACTCCTGCCGCTGCCAGAATGCTCGGCAAATCTGCCGGAAATCCAAAGCAATCCGGCAGCATGTATTCCTCGCTCGCTTTTCCGAATTCGTGCCGGTAATACTCGTTGCCGTACAGCACCTGGCGAATAATCGACTCCGGCGAGGGCGAATTCACGTCGTTTTCTTCCATCGACGAGCCCGCGGGAAACCAGTTCCCTGTCGCCACGTAATGTTTGATCTTTGCGAAATCCGCCGGAAAATATTCATCCATCATCATGTAGCGGTTCGCGCCGGTCCAATTGAAGATGTAGTGCGGATATTTCTGGAAGAGCGCGAAATTCTTCGTCATCGTATCGAGCAAATATTCCGAAATCACTTGCGGATATTCCCACCGCCATTCCGTATCGAGGTGCGCGTAGCCGACAAGATACAACGTAGGGGTCTTTCTCAAATTCGGTGCCGTGTGCGCAACCGTCTTCGTCGCAGCCGTCTCTTTTTTCGCCGCAGATTGGCTCGCCGCGTGCTGCGTCTGAGCTGCGCTTCCCATGGCAAACGCCAGGAATGCACAGGCAACTGCACCCAGTTTTACGATTCTTGCTGCGATTGAGGGCTTTTCTTTAGCCGGCTTCAATAATGACAAATCTGCTGATTGCCATTTCATCTGCTATCCCCCGCACGATAAGTTGCGCAGTTTAGAACAAATCTCTCTCCACCGCCAACGAAACCAATATCAGCCGGCGCACGCTATAATCCCACGTCATGAATGACACGGCGAAAAAGACCCGCTGGCGTGCGGCGATCGAAATCGGATTTATTGTCTTTCTGTTTTATTCAAATTTATTGATGGGGGAGTTCGAACATTCCGGAATGGGAACGAGGAAGGGTTTCCTCTGGGCCATCTCTGATATCTTCACGATTCACAATCTTGAAATCGCGGCTATCGCGGCCATCATTGGCTACATATTAGTTGAGTTCCTGCGCACGAAATTCTAGC
>JASHYE010000034.1 GCA_030043155.1 Candidatus Acidiferrales bacterium
GAGGAATTGAAGGAGCTGTACACGAATGATGTGCCGGTGGTTTTTCTGGGCGCGAAGGAAGTTGCGCGGCACAACGTGGATACGGTGAAGTTCCGCGCGGCGCTGGAAAAAGCGGGGAAGTAGAGTTGACGGATGCGCTGGGAGAAGACGCAAGGCGAAGACATCGCGCCCGCCTGCGGCTGGCAGGCGCAAGGCAGCGCGAATTGGAAGCAAAGGATGCGTCGTGTTTTATGTCGCAGCTGAAGCTGCGACCCCCTGAACTGCGGGCTGGTGGCTGCGCGAAGCGACTTGGGCAATACAGGCGTGGTGAAGTTTCGCGCGGCGGTGGAAAAGGCGGGGAAATAGGGGCTGCGAGTTTTCGCTTCGGTCTTTTTTTCACACTAAGTTAACCGAATGCTCACGGACGACTATGTCGACGTGGACGGTGTCCGGCTGCACTACGTCACAGCTGGATGCGGCGAGCTGATGCTGTTCCTTCATGGTTTCCCAGAATTCTGGTACGCCTGGAAGGAGCAGCTTGCTGAATTTGGCAAGGAGTATCGTGTGGCGGCGCTCGACATGCGCGGGTTCAATCTTTCTGAGAAGCCGCGCGAAGTGTCCGAGTATCGGATTGAAAAACTTGTGGAAGATGTGCGCGGGGTTGCCCTTCAGCTTTCACCGAATGCGAGAATTGTTCTCGTAGGGCATGATTGGGGCGGCTATGTCGCATGGGCGTTCGCTGCGGCATATCCAGAGGTGCTAGGCAAATTGGTGATCGTAAACGCGCCACATCCTGCGATTGTTGCTCGTCTGCTGAGGTCTGATCCCGATCAGCAGAAAGCGAGCGAGTACATGAGTATGTTCCGCAGCGAACAAGCGGAGTCGATCCTGTGCGCTAACGAGTTCGATTTTCTTGCCAATAAAATCATGGCTTTCGGAAAAAAGAACGGCCTTCCGGTAGAAGACAAAGCGGGATACATCGAAGCATGGTCGCAGGAAGGCGCAATTACAGGGGGTCTGAACTATTACCGCGCCAATGACCTCGCGGCAGCGGCGGACGGCTCAAGAGAGTCGTCGTTTGTAGTTAGCGTGCCAACGCTGGTCATCTGGGGCATGGCTGATCCGTCTATGGTCCCGAAAAATCTCGATGGATTGGAAAAGTATGTTCCGCAGCTGACGATCCGGCGAATTGTCGATGCGTCGCATTGGCTCGTGCATACTCATTCCGCGGAAGTGAATCAGCACATCAGGGACTTTCTTAGCTAGCGCTTTCCTGAGACTGGTCCGAACAGCAGGTCCCTCACCGCCATCCGCCAAAGGCGCGGCTGGGTTCGGGATGACACTGACAAATTCGCTTTGTCCTGCGCCGTTACCTATTTGGCAGGATTACACGCGGGCTGTGAGATCAATGTTTTGCTAGCAGGCGGTTGGCGTCGGCGTAAGGCATGGCGCCGTCGGTCATGATTTCGAAGGTGCCCTTTTCGCGGATATGCTTGGCGATGCGCGCGGTGAGTCCCATGGAGGCGCGCATGGGGCCGGAGCCGCAACTGATGCGCGCGACGCCGAGCTTTTCGAGTTCGGCGACGGATAGACTGCCGACGGAAGCGAGGATATTCAGCGGGCCTTTCACAGCGAGGACGAGCTTTCCAATCGTTTCGGCGTCCTTCAGGCCGGGAGCGAAGAATGATTTAGCGCCGGCTTCACGGTAGGCGTTGAGGCGTTCAGCGGTGCGCTCAAGGCGCGTCGCGGGATCGCCGATTGCTTCGAGGAAAATATCGGTGCGGGCGTTTATCACCAGGCGGCCGCCCACTTTCTTCGCCGCGTCGACCATGGCGCGGATTTTCCGCTTTTGGAGATCGATGGGAAAAAGCTCGCCTGAGCCCTCTTTTGCGCAATCTTCGATATTGCAGCCGACAGCGCCCGTCTCGACGAGAGCAACAGCAGTTTGCGCGAGATCTTCGGGAGTTTCGCCGTAGCCCGCTTCCATGTCCGCGGTGACAGGCACGGAAACAGCGCGAACGATGCGCGCGACGACTTCGAGCATTTCATCGCGGGAGATTTGCTGGCCGTCGGGATAGCCAAGGGAATTGGCGACTCCAGCGCTGGAAGTGGCGATGGCAGGGAAGCCGGCGTCTTCGACGATGCGGGCGCTGGCCACGTCCCAGACATTTGGTAGAACGAGGATGCGCGGGCCAAGGTGAAGGGCGAGGAGCTTGTGAGCTTTTTCGGCTTGAGTTGCGAAGGACATCTACGTTTGAACTCCTGATTGATTGAATAGCAGGCCGCCGCAAATAAGCAACAACCCGGCTGCGCCGATGACTTCGTTACCGATGAAGAATCCCATTATACTGGCGCCCGCGGCCGCCTCAAACAGCTCTGCGAAGCCGCAGAAAAGCACGAGCGCCTTGCGCAATCTGGTTTGCGTGAAGCCGGCCAGCAGAGCTACAACGCCGATTACGATCCAGTGCCACCCGAGCGCGAGAAAAACGACTTGAAAACCTACTTTCAGGGCGGGATTCAAGTTCGATGCGTTGAGCGCCGGGAAGCCCTGGCTGTAGCCTCCCCAGAAATGGAGCGCGGCGTTTGCGAAGAGCACGACGCTGCCCAAGATGACGAAGGCGCGTGCAGCTTTGTTACGACCGTCCATCGCGGT
>JASHYE010000290.1 GCA_030043155.1 Candidatus Acidiferrales bacterium
AGCGCCGAGCCTTTCCTCACAGCAAAATCACTGTCCATTGGAATCGATGTGATGCCACTGATTTTTTCACGTGATCTTCGAGTGCACTCGCTTGATTTCAAGAATCCGCACGTAGAAATATGGAGGACGGCCTCAGGAGAGTGGAACTTCGCGACTCTCGGAGCACCGACCAAATCTGCACAGCGTAACCAGCGCTCAGACATTCTTACTGTATCGCTGAAGTTGGGCCAAAATAATCCGCCGGGAGCCACAGCAGGCCTCAACAGCTTCTCGGTCGACCAGATGAAGATATCCGATGGTACGGTTGCGTTGGGCAGGGCTGGACAGCTGACGGGCCCCGCCTGTCAGAGCGTGGCCATTTCTACACAGGACATTTCCCAAACCGCGGCTTTCCCCTTCCAATTCGAGGCGAAGACGCCCGGCGGCGGCAAAATCAGCCTGAACGGAACACTAGGGCCGATTGGCAACAATGACGGCGACCATATTCCTTTCCAAGGGCGGATCAAAGCGCAAAATATTCCCGCACAGGACATCGAGAATCTCATGGCGGTTTTAGGCTATGCGCTTCCTGCCGGCTCCCATCTCCAGGGCGGAACGATTCAGGCGGATATGGCGTTGCAGGGGCCGCTGGATAGGTTCGCGGCGGATGGTCCGGTGAAACTCAGCGCGGTGACGATTACCGGATTCAGTCTCGCGTCGAAGCTTTCGGCAGGGCTCGGCCAATCCGGTGCGGAGCCTGGAAACGACACGCTCATCAACGTTGCCGAAGGGACTCTTCGATACGGTCCACAAGGTGTGCAGGCGGAGAATCTGAATGTACAGATCGCTTCCGTCGGCGGCGTGACAGGATCAGGTACAATCAGCACCGAGAATACGTTGGATATGCGGCTCGTCGCGAAGCTTACAGGGTCCAGCACAATCGCCAGACTGACTCAGATTTCTCTTTTCAATAAGGGCGGGGGGATTCCCTTTCGGGTCGAAGGGGATGTTTCAAATCCTCAAGTCAGCGCGGATATTCCCGGCCTGAGCAATACTCCGCTCAATCAGTTGAAAATTCCTAAGGGGCATTTGGGGAGCGTGCTTGGTGGTCTTCTCAAGAAGAAAGAGCCACAGTAGCTTCAGCTTCCGAAATGGGCGGAGCTTTCCTGAGGAAAAATAGAAACATGTTTGAAGCGGGATTGCTGAAAGAACGAAAAATCTTGATCACCGGCGGCGGCACAGGGCTAGGCCGGTCGATGGCCATTTGTTTCGCAAAATTGGGTGCCGATGTGTTCTTGATCGGCCGGCGAGAGGAGCCGCTGGTAGATACCTGCAAGGAGATTCGCGCTGCAGGATCAAATGCTGGATACGTCTGCTGTGATGTGCGTGATTTCGCCGCAATAGAAAACGCGATCGGGACCGCCGAAAATGAGTTCGGAAGCATCGACACCCTCGTGAATAATGCCGCAGGGAATTTCATCGCCCGGACAGAAAAACTGTCACCGAATGCATTCAATGCGGTAGTGGGAATCGTGCTGCAGGGAACCTTCTACTGCACGCTCGCGTTGGGAAGGAAGTGGATAGCAGCGCGGAAGCCAGGAAACATCCTCAATATTGCGGCGACATATGCGGCCGTAGGCTCAGGATCAGGATTCGTTGTTCCGTCGGCTTGCGCCAAGGCCGGGGTTCTGGCGATGACGCGTTCGCTGGCAGTGGAATGGGCGAAATACTCCATTCGGCTGAACGCGATCGCGCCTGGACCGTTTCCTACCGAGGGAGCTTGGTCGCGCCTTCTGCCGACTAAGGATTTGGAGGAGCGCGCGCGACAATCTCATCCCATGAAACGCTTCGGAAGACATGAAGAACTCGCGAACCTGGCTGCTTACCTACTGAGCGATATGTCGGAATACGTAAACGGCGAATGCGTGGTCATTGATGGGGGACTTTGGCTGCGCGGTGCCGGAGAATTTAACGATTTTGTCGATTTCCCCGATGCTGCATGGGACCTGATGGAAACCTCACGGAGGAAGGGCCCTTAGGGGTGAACCTGTCGCCTGATTGAGCTTCGAAAGATAAAAAAGGCTGCGCCGAGACTAGCCCGCGCAGCCCTTGGGACATCACCCCGGGAGTGCTACTTACTGAGCACTTTTTGGTGCGACCCGCTGCTTGGTAGCAAGCACGTCCAAAACCAGACTCAAACGGAAAGAGGCGCCCAGCAATACAAAGAAAATTAAGGGGTTCACAGAATCAGCCAGTAGGGCGAAGCGCAGAAACTTTTGAAAATGAGAGTAAAATATGAATTCTGGAATACTTCCGGGCGGCCTGTCGATATGCCAAAACTGCTGAGCATCCTAATTGCCTGAAATTGTCATCTTTAGTACTCTCTCTGATTGTTTTTTCGCAAAGTTGATTCGAGCAGGCGTCAAGGGAAGAAAACGGGCTTGAGGCTAAGGACAAAACTTACGACAGCGGGGTTGCTCTTGGGGATCCTGCTTTTCGCATCCTGCGAGGAATATATCAATCTCCCCGTACCTGGGATTACCTCTCTCAGCCCGGCGAGTGTCACGGCGGACTCCACGACGTTTACGTTGACTGTGAATGGCACCGGATTTGCCCCGAGTTCGGAAATTGAATTCAATGGCAGCCCGCGAATTTTCAGCAATGGCAGCAGCAACACCATATTTCTTTCTGGGAATCAGCTGACCACGGTGGTCAGCCCCAGCGACATTCCGATTTCGGAGAGCATCAATGTAACCGTCTTCTCGCCTGCCCCGGGCGGGGGAACTTCCAACACTGTGACGCTGGTCATTAATCCGAATGCGCTTCCTGTTCCGGAGATTTCATCGATTGATCCAAATACGATTGCCGCGGGCGCCTCAAGTGCCAACGTAACGATTCTGGGATCAAATTTCGTCGGCGTGCCTGGCACGAGCATATCAATTGCTACAGTAGACGGCGCGAATCGCACCACGAATTTTATTTCCACCACCGAATTGACGATGACTTTGCAAGCTTCGGACATGGCGACAACTGGCCCGATCGACATTGCGGTTCTGAATCCGCCGGCTCCGAATCTGAAGCCCCCCGGCGGAGGACTATCGAACACAGTAGCGCTGGACGTGGTAAATCCGACACCAGTGCTAAGTTCGGTCAGCCCGCTCAGCGTGGTAGCTGGTTCTACGGTCACCACGTCGATTACCGTCTCTGGAAGCGGCTTCGATCTGCTGAGCGAGGTTCTGGTTAATGGCACGGGGCGGCCGACAACTTTCAAGAGCTCCAATTCGCTGACCGCGGAACTAGCGACGGGCGATCTGGCTGCTGCGGGTACTTACACGGTACAGGTAGAAAATCCCACGCCCGGTGGCGGCACATCGCAAGTTTTGTATTTCTCCGTCGTGCCCGCCACCTCTGGAGCGGGCCTGCCGACGCTTGTGGATCTGGCTCCGGATGGTGCACAGGCCAACGATGGAGTAAGCCCGCCCAGCCAGGTCGGGCCTTCGATCGATACGACGGGTAGGTATGTGGCATATACGTCGTCATCGACAAATCTGCTGCAGACCACGACGATCATCCCGCCGCCAGTTCCGAATCCGCTGACCAACGGAACTTCAAATATTTTCCTGCGTGATTCATGCTTGGGCGATACCGTGGATTGTGCGCCACGGGAAATCTTGGTGGACGTCGGTCCGGCGAACGTGATTGCGAATGGCCCCAGTTTCTCTCCCGTAGTGAATTCCACGGGAGCAGAGATCGTCGCATATGTTTCGCTGGCTTCCGATCTGGTATCCGGAACTGCATTTGATGGGACAACTTCCCAAGTATTCGCGACGAATCCATGCATTACCGCCACCAGCGGATGCACTGTGACCACGGATCTCATGTCCATCGGAAGTGACGGAATCAGCGCGGGAAATGGCCCTTCCATTGAACCTTCCATCAGCGGCGAAGGAAGGTTCGTCGCGTTTGCCTCGACGGCCACTAACCTGGTTTCTACACCGACGGGAGGCGCGCAAGAAATCTACGTTCGCGACACCTGCCTTAGCCAGCCAGCAACGTGTACGCCGCAGACGTATCTGATTTCAGCGGATAATGGAACGTCCGCGAATGGATCGAGCTTTGAACCTGTAGTGGTTTCAAGCAGCACTGGCCAGTTTGTCGCATTTGCCTCCACCGCAACCAACCTGGTAAGCGGGACGACAGGCACCACAGAAATTTATCGCGCGGGACTTTGCATCGGCATCACCAAAGGGTGCACCACAAGTCCTCCACAGTTGATATCGACACCGGACGGAACGACGCCGGCCGATGGCGCCAGCATCGAGCCCGCAATGACCCCCGATGGCCGGGTCATTGCCTTTGCTTCGACAGCAACGGTTCTTTATCCAGGCACTGGGGGAGTACAGGAAATTTTCGAGAGAGATACATGCCAGGGAGCGCCGACAGGCTGCACCCCTCAAAACAAGATCATCTCTGTTGCAGCAGACGGTTCAACGCCTGGAAACGCCTTGAGCGAAAGCCCCAGCATCGAGAATACAGGTCAGTATGTGGCGTTCGCGTCACAAGCCAGCAATCTCGTATCAACAAACGTGAACGGCCTCGAGAACATTTACGTGAGGAACAGCTGCTTGGGCCAGAGTAGTTCGTGCACGGCAACTTCTGCGCTCGTAAGTATTTCTGCCGTGTTGGTAGCCGCGAATGGAGCGTCTGCCACCCCCGTAATCAATGGCAATGGAACGATTGTGGCGTTCTATTCGGCCGCGAGTAATTTGGTGAATAACGACCTCAACGGCTCTCCTGACATCTTCCTTGCATTCTCGACATTCTAGAATTTCCGACAAACAGGAGAGGGCATATTTGAAGCCCGGCTGCCCGTGGGGCACCCGGGATGCTGGCAGGCGGCTTTAGCTCGGGTGGAGGCGGCCTCGGCTCTTCTCAGAACCGTTCGTCCCCGCAGCACATCCTCCAACCCGGCGCAGGCATTGTAGAAACAGCCTTAAATCACGACAATAAGGCGAAAGGCCCAAGGATATAGTACTCTGGGCCTTGGTACTCTGTTGTAAATAAAGCTTTTACAGGGCACATACACAACTCGCTCTTCAGGCCGACCGCACAAATATCGTCGCGAAGGGAAAAATGACTGGCGAATGAATAGCACGCTCCTGCAAAACTTTGTGGCCGTCATCTGTCTGCCTCTATGGGCATGTGGGGCTGTTTCGAGATGGGGCAGATGTGCCCTATGGCCACTTCACTTTTTCACTCTTGATCGCACAATGTAGCGCAAGTCTCTCGCCCTCTGTGTCATAGGGCTTATCTGGTTGGGACTCACAGTTGCGATGCTATTGCCTCATGGAAGTTTTTCCAGACACCCCTGAGCGAAAACCCACCGGAAAAGGAACCACTTCTGTTCCAAAGCCCTGCTCCCTTCAGAGTCGCTTCATTTTAATGGAAGCTGCAACAGTACTCCTTGCCTTGTTTCTCATGAGCGGCGCCCTCATCCTCAGTGTCCTAATTCGTTCGCAGTTTTCTTCCGGAGTGGAAGGCCTGCACCAGCAGATCGCCCTGCACTCGAAAATTCACGAGGCATTTGATGGAACTGTGCTCGCGTTCTGGCGATACCATGACTCAAATGACCCCGCTCTCCTCCAGCAATACAGAAATTACTCAAGCGAACTGCGCCTATTCGTAAAACAGAACACCGAGTCATCCATCACGGATGCGGATCAGCAGGATGCAAAAAATCTAATGCAGCTCGAAACGGCAATTCTGAGCTTAACGGATCGAGCCGTTGCTGAGCCGCCGGGGAAACCGGCTAGCGAGGTGGTGCTGGCAAAACTTCCCGTGCAGGAATTAGCTATCCGCAAAGCTCTCAGCCTGACTGGACAAGCACAATTTGAAAGGTTGCGGAGCGCCACAGATCGTTTGGCGCTTTACACACGCGTTCTCCGTGCCGTGCTCCTGGTCTTAGGTCTCTTTCCCGTACTCGTGATGTTATGGTTCCGTCATTCACACCAACTGCACATCTGGGATCCACTGGACCGTCTTCACCGAATGGTTCTCGAAGTGAAGCACGGTAACCTCGATGTGCAGGGAACTGTTCCATTGAACGTCGAGCTCGGCTCCGTTACCACCGCGTTTCTGACCATGTCAGCAGAATTGCGCGACATGCGCGCTTCGCTGGAAGATAAGGTCCGCCAGCGGGCCATGCAGCTGGAAGCAGCACAAAAAGACTTATTGCGGGCCGCCAAGCTCGCTTCATTGGGTCAGCTTGTTTCAGGTGTGGCGCACGAAATTAATAACCCACTGACCTCGATCCTGGGTTTCAGCGAAATCATTTTAGCCAACAACAAGCTGAGCGACACGGTCAGTAATCAAGTCCGCACCATGCGCGACGAAGCGCTGCGCCTGAAGCATCTCGTCGCGAATCTGAGCCAATTCGCGCGCCGCACGCCGCAGCAGCTGCACCGCCTCGATCTGCGCAGTATCCCTGATCGGTTGCTCGAATTGAGAAGTTACCAACTGGCAGCGAACAACATCCGCCTGGAATACCGCCGGGCCGAAAAACCCATCTGGGTTAAAGGCGACTATGACGCACTACTGCAAGTAATACTCCAATTGACGCTGAATGCGGAACATGCCATTCGCGATCATCGGCAATCGGGCGAGATTTGCCTACAGTGCGAAATTTCTGGCGCGTACGGGCTACTTTCTATCGCGGACAACGGCTGCGGGATGAACGAAGAAATGCGGGACCATATATTCGATCCTTTTTTCACGACTCGCCCGTCGCGACACGTGATCGGTCTCGGGCTGAGTGTATGTCACGGTATCATTGAGCAGCATGGAGGAGAGATCGCCGTTGAGAGTGAATTGAACAAGGGCACCACATTTCGCATTCGTGTTCCCCTGGCGATCAATGAATCTCAAAGTGAGGCGAACCTGGATTCCGCAAAATCCGCGCCCGCAGTGTGCAAAACAAGCGAAGAAAATGGCCATCGGGAATTTTCGACCGCATCTTCTGGTTCCGTCCGGGTCCTTGCCATAGACGACGAGGCTGATATTCTGAGCCTTGTTGTTGAAGCCTTGAGCTCAGCGAACGGAAAGGTAGTAACGCTGCAGGATTCCGATCAGCTTGAAATGGCGCTCCATCAGGGGCCATTCGATGCAGTGCTCTGTGATCTGAAGATGCCGGGACGAGATGGTTTGGCCGTGCTCCGCGAACTGCGCAAGAAGCAGCCCGGTCTAGCCCAAAAGTTCGTACTTATGACAGGAAACCTCGCCGACGCCGACCGGGCAGCGACGGAGTTGGAAGGCGTTCCAATACTCGCAAAACCATTCACGCTCGCACGATTGCGCGAACTGCTGAATCATGTTCGTGATGGCGCGGGCTAGTTGCGGATAGCGGATACACGTTCCCGTCTCCTCAGCATAGACAAGTGTGCTATGGTCTCTCACCTGCGAGCAGAACGGAGCGGCGTAACCTATGGCGGAAAAAATTGTTCTTGTGGGCGTTTTGCCGGAGATTGTGTTGATCGAAGAGGCCGATCAGGTCGTATGGGTGTCGCAGACCGGGAACCTGCGAGTGGAATTTGATCCTCAACGCTGCCCTTTCTCTTCCAATGTATTTCAAGCGCCCCCAGGCGTGCGCTTGATGAGCGGTAGCCCCCGCCCGGGCATCAAGTCAGGAGCATTCAAGTACCGGATCGCGATAGACGATCACGTGATCGCGCACGGAGAGGTGATCATACGCGGGAAGCCATGACCATTATGAAGTGCTGTATATTCAAATGGATAGGTTTGATTTGCATTATTTAGCGTCTTATGCTAATGTTTGCTGACAAAGATGATGTTAGGAGCGAGTAACCACAGGCGACCTGTTCGCATCTACTAACTAGGCCACTCTTGTGATGCTTTTATTTGGGCTCGAAAGGGGAATACAGAAATGCCAAAGTCTCCATACAAAGTGCCTCCGGAGCTTCCGATTCTCCCTTTGCGCGACACTGTGCTATTTCCCGGCGCCGTTATTCCACTCACCGTAGGGCGAGATAGCTCTCTGGCGCTGCTCGATTCGCTGCAAGGAGAAGACAAGATTCTGGGGGTTGTGGCGCAGCTCGATCCTCGCATTGAAGATCCGGTCGGAACCGATCTCCACGCCGTTGGCACTCTGGGTAAAGTGCACAAAATGGTGCGCACACCAAACAGTAACGTTGTCGTTTTTCTCGAAGGCCTCCGCCGCATCCGCGTGAACGAAGTAATTGGGCTGAAACCGTTCTTGCGCGCCCGCGTTGAGGAGTTGATCGACACAGATAACGAACTCGAGCCGGAGCTCACCGCGCTGTATCGAAACACGCAGGAGCTCTTCCGCGAAGTTGTGTCGCGCTCGCCGCAGCTTTCCGACGATTTGCAGGGCGCCGCCAACAATATGGAGTCGCCCAGCCAGCTCGCGGATTTTGTAGCCGGCACGCTGCCGTCGTTAAACACGTTGCTACGCCAAGAGCTGCTCGAAACCCCGAGCGTTCGGAAACGACTGGAAATCCTCATTCGCGAGCTCACCAAAGAGAAAGAAGTCCTTGAGCTGCGCGCAAAAATCCACGAGCAGGTACAGGAACAAGTCAATCAGTCTCAGCGCGAATTTCTGCTGCGCGAGCAGATGAAAGCAATTCAGAAGGAACTGGGCGACGCAGACGATACCCAAGCAGAGGTCGCGGAGCTGCGCGAGAAAATCGAATCTTCAGGGATGCCCGCCGAAGCCAAGAAGGAGTGCGAGCGAGAGCTGAAACGGCTGACGCGCATGACCCCAGCTTCTGCGGAATACATGGTTTCCAGAACCTATCTGGAATGGATGACGTCATTGCCTTGGGCAAAGTCGTCAGGAACAGAAGATATCGACATACCGAAGGCACAAGGCATTCTCGACAACGACCACTACGATCTGGAAAAGGTGAAGCAGCGAATTCTGGATTATCTGGCCGTAAAGAAGCTGCAACCGTCGATGAAGGGCCCGATCCTGTGCTTCATTGGCCCTCCGGGCGTGGGCAAGACTTCTCTGGGGAGATCCATTGCACGGGCTTTGGGCCGGAAATTCGTGCGTATTTCTTTGGGAGGCATGCACGACGAGGCAGAGATTCGCGGCCACCGTCGCACGTATATTGGCGCTCTGCCCGGACAAATCATTCAGGGCATCCGGCGCGCTGAAACGAACGACCCTGTATGCATGCTTGACGAGGTCGACAAGCTCGGGCGCGATTTCCGGGGAGATCCTTCGGCGGCGCTGATGGAAGTGCTCGATCCGGAGCAAAACGCAACATTTCGCGACCATTATCTCGATGTGCCGTTCGATCTCTCAAAAGTGCTTTTCATCGCGACGGCGAACTGGATGGATCCAATCCCTGAGCCTCTTCGCGACCGCATGGAGGTGATTGAGCTTCCGGGCTATACCGAGGATGAGAAGATCCACATCGCCAAGCGCTTTCTTATTCCCCGGCAGTGCTCGGAAAATGGCCTGAAGGCCGGCGAACAGATTGAGTTTGCCGATGAAGGACTGCGTGAAATCATTCACGGGTACACTCGCGAGGCCGGCGTCCGTAATTTGGAGCGCGAAATTGCAACCATGGTTCGCAAACAAGCGCGACGAATCGCCGACGGAAAAACCGATAAGCTGGTGGTCACGCCTGAAGTTGTTCGGGACACTCTCGGCGTGCCAAAAGTGCACGTCGAACGCGAGGTCGAGGAGCGCGTAGCGCGGCCTGGTGTGTCAGTTGGACTCGTATGGACTCCTGCGGGCGGGGATATCGTTTTCATCGAAGCCAGCAGCATGCGCGGAGGCAAGCAGTTCACTATGACAGGGCATCTGGGAGAGGTTATGCAGGAATCGATGAGGGCTGCGCTCTCCTGGGTGCGTGCGAATGCGGCAACTTATGGAATCGATCCCGATTTCTTCCGAAAGCAGGACTTGCATATTCACGTTCCCTCGGGAGCGATCCCCAAGGACGGTCCATCAGCAGGAGTAGCAATGGTCACAGCACTGGTGAGCTTGCTGAGCGGCCATCCGGTACGTCCGCGAGTGGCAATGACCGGCGAGATTTCCCTGAGCGGAGTGGTGTTGCCGGTGGGTGGAATCAAGGAAAAGGTGCTCGGCGCAAAACGAGCAGGCATTCGCGAAGTGATTCTTCCCGCGGAAAATGAACCGAACGTGAAGGAGGATTTGCCGGAGAATTTGCTCGGCGATCTGAAGGTGCACTTCGTGCACAGCGTGGACGAGGTGCTGCGCATTGCGCTGGAGACTATCGAACCTTGGCAGAAGCCGATCGGACGCCCAACTCGCCAAGATCGGCCTCCGGCAAGCCCGATTCACTGAGAATATAGAGCAACCGATAGGGTAATATGAGAAACCCGGCGGCATTCCGCCGGGTTTTTGATTTTCTTCACGCATAAGGCCATACGATTGGCAAAAAAGAGAAAAGGAGTTCCGGCAAGGAAAAAGCGCGGCCGGCGAAGGCCGGTCGGAAAGCGCACTAAGTCGCCACGTCGGCCGAAGCTAAAGGGAAGCCTGCAGCGTAAATCCACGAAGCACGCCGTTCGCTCAAAACGGCGACATGCTCAGCAACACCTGCTGCCTCCACGACAAGTGGTCGTGCGTGCGCAGGAACTTGCCTTTCAGCTTCTGGTCGCGATTGATCGCGAAGCTCTCGTCCACCGCTTTCTCCGCTGGTACGCAAACGAGCGCGGGCGCCCTGGCCGGATCTCAAACCCCGGGCGGTATCGCGAGCTTGTGGAGACCATTCGCCGCGAAGCGTTCCTGACGCTTGCCCTGCAAGCAGAGGAGGAAGGCGCGGAGCGCTTAGGCGGACGCTCAACGCAAAAGATGAGTACAGCCCACGGAGAACTGATCAAGTTATTTCGCGATGAGTTTTACCTCGCTCTCGGACGCAGTCTTGATTTTTCAGAGGACCAATTTGGCGAGTTCTGCCGCGACATCGAGCTCTACCGTACGCTTCGGCAGGATCGGCGTGCCAAATCACGCTCAAATGTTTCTGTTCCGGCCGGACCCTTCGTCGACCGCTGCGGATTCCTCTTGGATTCGCCCCTGCTGGACCAGGGCCGCCGGGCAGCCGCTAAATTTGAATCGGAGCTGCATGCAATCGGTTCGAGTGTGATCCGAAAAGTCTTCTCTCGCCGTTCTTAGTTCACATCGGATTTATTGCTCGGCGTGGCTTGATGCTCGCGAGCGAGCTCGAGAACGTCCGGGCCGGTTTCCGATGAACCAAGCAGCCATCGGCAAAAGTAATTTGCCCGCATCCAGAACACGTATTCGGCCTCGGGCATGTAGCTATGACGAAGGCCGGGAAAAACGAACATGTCGAAGCGTTTGTCAGCTTTGATAAGCGCATTCGCCAGACGCATCGTGTTCGCCATATGAACGTTGTTGTCCATATCGCCAGTGGTAAGCATCAGATGGCCTTTGAGATTCCGAGCCAACTCGGAATTTTTCTCAATCGTGTAGAGGAACTTCACGGTCCCGTCTTTTTCATCGGTTTCTTTGATGCCGTTGTATTTCTCGCTCCAATATTTGTTGTAGACGTTGTTCTCATGATTGCCAGATTCCGACCAGCCCACTTTGAAAAAGTCGGGGTATTGCAGCAAAGCCGCGGCAGTCATAAACCCGCCTCCGGAATGTCCCCATATTCCGACGCGATCAATATCAATGTAGGGATACTTGGCCGCCAATTCTTCAACGGCCACTTCTTTGTCGGCGAGACCATAATCGCGAAGATTGCCGTAGCCATAGGCATCGTACCACTTGTCACGATGCGGGCTTCCGCCGCGATTGCCGACTTCGACGATGATAAAACCGAGCTGCGCCAGAGCAATGTTCTGATCTTTTGGTGTAAAAGACCGGTCGACGCTCTCCGTCTGCGGCCCTGGATAAACATACTCAATCACTGGATATTTGCGGGAGGGATCAAAGTCAAAGGGCTTGATCATGACGCCGTAAAGGTCGGTCACGCCATCGGCAGCCTTGACCTCAAACGGCTCCGGATATTTGAAACCCGCTGCGAGCAAGCGCGAAACATCCGTCGTCTCCAGATTAGCCAGCAGCACACCTTGATCATCGTAGAGCGAGGACCGCGCCGGTGTGTCTACGCGAGAAAAATTGTTGATGAAATACTTGCCGGAGTCCGACGCACTGATTTCATCATCAAAATTGCCGGGAGTTAACAGCTTCAAACCAGAACCATCGAGATTTACTCGATAAAGATGTTCGTTATATGGATTTTCTCCTGCCTCGTGGCCGTTGCCGACGAAATACATCGATCGAGTCTTTTCATCTATGGAAAGAATTGGGCCGGTCATGTATTCGCCAGACGTAATTTGATTTTCTAGGCGGCCACTGCCGTCGTAAAGATAGTAGTGGCCCCAGCCGTCGCGCTCGGACCACCAGATCAGCTCTTTCCCATTGTCAATCTGCCGAAGAGGCTGAGTGTCGAGGTACACATTCGAGCGCTCTTCAATGAGCGCCTTTGAGGCGCCCGTGGACGTATCAGCTACACAAACATCGATGCGATGCAGATCGCGGCTGGAACGCAAGAAGTAAATCTTGTCAGAAGTATCGGAGAGCCATGGACCCTCCATGAAAGGGCCGAAGCCGCCGCCGAGGTTCGTTCGCTCGCCTTGCAGCCGTTGCTCCTCATGCTCGCGGTCGCGCGCCAGGAGGCGGTCGGTCGCGATGGTGAGCGTTTGATCTTTGAATGCGGCGGTCTGAATCAATATGTGCTGTTTACTCGTGACGTCGAACACTTGAAGCTCTTCCTGCGGCGCATTTTCGTCGCCAGCCATTGCGTAGCTGTAGGTTTCGAGCGTGGGGCGCGGATTCCCGAGCGTGTGAATCACCCAAAGGTCGGCGACTTTGCGATCATCGGAACGAATTAAGGCAAATTTCTTCGAATCTTTCGACCACACGATGGGAATTGCAGGCGTTCGCGGGCCTGCCTGATTCGTATCTCCCTTTTGTGATTTCTTCAGCTCGTCGATCTCCTCGTCTACCAGCACTCGGGCATAACTGTACTTTGCGAGACCGTCGGTAGTGAGTTGAGTCTCAACCACCGTCTTATCGCCTGGATTTTTCGCAGCCTTGGCATAATTGGCAGCGTCCATCATGTATAAGTTGTAGCCGCGCGCGAAGACAATCGTCTTTTCATCCGGCGAAATGGAAGCCCACATCGGTTTCACTGGAGGAGCTTCAAAACCGTCGAGGCGCGTCAGTTTCCCGCTCGCCAGATCATATTCGAAATAGATTTTTCGAGTTTCAGGCTTTGCTTCGGGCTTTTCACTGGACGCGCCGGTCTGCTCATTCTGCTGGCGCTGCCCGACTTGCTGCGTCTGCTTTTGCTCGTTTCCCTCCTGAATCGTCTCCTCTGTATCTTCCGCTTTCTTCGGCTCGTTCGGGATTACCGCATCCTTGTAAACTTCGATGTCAAACTGCAGCGCTGTGTCTTTTTTGACCAGCTTGAGATTCTTGATGGGGAGGTGTTGCGCATCATAGGGAAAGTTCGTCAGCGTGGAAAGCTGAGCAGCAACCCTGGCATTATCGAAAAGGGGAGTTTTCGAGCGCCGAAGAGGATCAACCATCCAATAGCGCGTCCCATCGGGAGTCTCGTAGCTGTACCAGAAACGGTCGGAGAGCTCGAACCAATGCGGCATCACGCTGGTATCAAAAACGAGCTTGCTGACCTGCGAGGGAACAAATCGAGCCGCCAGCGTGTAGTTCGGCGTGACAGGCGCGGCGGCTGCGGTTTGCACGGACTGCTGTTGACCCGCGGCACGAACGCCAATGTTAAGCGAGAGCAGAATCAGGAGAATGCCAGCGACTGAAAAATACATACCGAAAGTGTTCCTGAGACGTCGGGCGGGCCTGCACGAGAGCTTCATCAGTTTCTCCTTCCAATCGAACACCGCGGAATCAAAATAAAGAGTGCGGCGAATGATAGAACCAAATCCAGGAAAATAACAGAGCAGAAGAAGTTATCGGAAGGCGCAAAAGCATGCCCGAAACAGGGCACGTTTCGGCTCAACGCCCGTTGCGGGCGCGAAGAAGAACCAGAGACCTCTCGATTAACCGGATGGATTCACCAGCGCCAACTGATTTTCCCGACTCTGAGAAGGCGCCGTCTCGCGTATCGAATACGACTTCCCACTTACGATCCGATTCAAGTTCGGGAATCGAGAAATCGACCGGTTCATAGTGGCAATTCAAAAGCAGCAGAAAATCGTCGTCCAAAACGGGCTGCGCACTCAGATTAACATCTCCGAGTGTATGACCATTGAGAAACACGCCCAGGCACTTCTGCCAGCCCTGATCCCACTCCTCGTCCGTCATTTGCTCGCCATCCGGCCGGAGCCACAGCACGTTGGCGTCCTCCGCGTGGCGAATGCTGCGGTCCTGGAAGAATTTGCGACGGTGGAAATTCGGGTGATCCAGTCTGAATTTGATTAGATTGGACGTGAATTCCAGCAGGCCCTGCTTTCTTTCGTCCAGGTTCCAGTCGAACCAAGTCGTCTCATTATCCTGGCAGTAGGCATTATTGTTGCCGTTCTGAGTGCGGCTGATTTCAACGCCCCCTGAAAGCATGGGCACGCCTTGCGAGAGGAAAAGTGTCGCAAGAAAGTTGCGCTTCTGTCGCTCGCGCATCTCCATGATCTTAGGGTCATCGGTCGGACCTTCCACGCCCATATTCCACGAATGATTGTCGTTCGCTCCATCTCGATTGTCTTCGCCATTCGCCTCATTGTGCTTTTCGTTGTAGCTGACCAGATCATTGAGCGTGAACCCGTCGTGTGCGGTGACGAAATTGATGCTAGCAAAGGGCCGACGTCCATCGTGCTGATACAGGTCGCTCGAACCCATCAGACGGTACGCCAAGTCCGAAAGCTGCCCAGGATCCCCTTTCCAATAGCGCCGCACCGTGTCGCGGTATTTTCCATTCCATTCCGCCCACAATACCGGAAATTTTCCGACTTGATATCCCCCTTCGCCGACGTCCCACGGTTCAGCAATCAATTTCAATTGGGAAAGCACGGGGTCCTGATAAATAACGTCAAAGAAAGATGAGAGGCGATCGACATCATGCAATTCTCGTGCAAGCGCCGCAGCCAAGTCGAACCGAAAGCCGTCCACGTGCATTTTCATCGCCCAATACCGCAGACTGTCCATAATCAGCCGGAGAACCTGCGGATGCCGGACATTAAGCGTGTTGCCAGTTCCCGTGTAATCCATATAGTAGCGGGGGTTGTCCGGAGTGACGCGATAGTAAGTCAGATTGTCCACGCCGCGAAAACTCAGCATTGGACCCAAATGGTTTCCTTCGGAAGTGTGGTTGTAGACCACGTCCAAAATCACTTCGAGACCCTGACGATGAAGGGCCTTGACCATTGACTTGAATTCGGCAACCTGACTGCCGGAATCGCCCGACGCAGAATATCGGGCAGCAGGGGAGAAAAAGTTCGTGGTGTTATACCCCCAGTAGTTCTTTAATCCTCGATCCACAAGAATCTTATCGTCCAGAAAATCGTGAATCGGCATCAGTTCGATGGCTGTCACGCCCAATGACTTGAAATGCTTGATGCTCGCCTCCGATGCCAAACCAGCATACGTCCCGCGAAGTTCGGGCGGAACTTCGGGTTTGCAAACGCTGAAACCTTTCACATGTACTTCGTAGATGATTGAATCGCTCAGCGGTATTTTGAGAGGCCTGTCGCCTTCCCAGTCAAAGTGCGGATTGCCCACAATGCACTTCGGCATGCCCCAGGCGCTATCTTTGTCGTCAGCCTTCAAATCCTCTGTGGCATCGCCGATCACATACGGAAAAACGGGCGCTTTCCAATCCACCTCTCCGCTGATTGCGACAGCGTAGGGATCGATCAGCAGCTTAGACGGGTTGAACCTCAACCCTTTATCCGGTTCATAGGGGCCGACGACTCGATATCCATAGAGCTGCCCGGCCTGCACATTCGGAAGATAACCGTGCCAAACGAAAGAAGTCTGCTCAGGAAGCCGGATGATTTCAGGCTCGCGGTCATCCCGCGAGGAAAACAGGCATAAATCAACCGCCGTAGCATTCTCCGAGTAAAGAGCAAAATTCACGCCGGAGCCATCCCACGTAGCACCCTGAGGATACGGTCTACCCACAAGAACCGTTCTCGCCATCCCCCAACCATTCTGAACCAGCTACGCGCAGTTGTGGCCTTTTTAATTTGAATCGCAGGCCATCTCCAAAAGGAAAGAATAGGAGGCCGGTTCGAACTTCAAACAAAGCTGCATTTTTTCGATGATTGACCGGCGAGTGCAGTTACATCTTTAATGAAGAGCCGATGAAGCGATCCGCAAGACCCATTGTCGCTGGCTAGAACATCGCGATTTCAGCAGCGTTAGGTCGATTGTGCAGTAGTGTCTATTTGCTATCCAATAATCTGGCTAGCAACGGCGTGGCGGGCGCGGCCTCAAGCGCCGACCACGATCCTTCTTGAACTATGCGCCCAGACTCGATAACCGCCGCGCAGGGACAGAGTTTTTCGAGGATCTCAGGCCGGTGGTCGACGGCAATTAGCGTGAAGCCGAGCGCTGCCTGCCATTCCAGAAGCGCGGCGATGAGTTCATTCATGGCGGGACCGTCCAGAGCCGTAAATGGCTCATCGAGTAGAACCAGGGGTGGTCGCCGAGCAAGCATCCGAGCTAGTGCCACGCGGCGCGCCTGTCCGCCCGAAATCCGTCTTGCAGATTCGTTCCATAATGGAGAAAGGTCCAGCCGCTCCGCTAGGTCCTCGACCCATTTCTTCGCGCCGCCTTGATCGCGATCTTGGAGTCCGAAGCAGACGTTTTCCGCAACGCTCAGATGAGGAAAAAGCCAGTTGCTTTGCGTCAGGTACCCGAGGGGCCGGTGGTATAGCGGCAGCATAGGCGGGAACAAGCGAAGATCACCAAAACAGATTTCCCCAGCATCGGGAGTCTCGATCCCTGCGAGACATGCCAGCACCGTGCTCTTGCCGGCGC
>JASHYE010000291.1 GCA_030043155.1 Candidatus Acidiferrales bacterium
TCGGATCGTCGCAACAACTACACGCCCACAGCCGTAGCCGGATGGCCTCCAGCTTCCCCATCAGGCAACGAAACAGGTGAATACGGCTTCGAAGATTCCATCAATCCCTCGAGCCCGTGGGGCTGCCCCGACGGCGTTCTCGATCAGGGCGAGCAGTTCGATGTGAATGAGAATGCCAGCAACCAGGTTGTTGGCTCAAGTACACCTGAAGACTACGGCGAGCAGAGCCCGGAATGGGCAAATTGGACTTCGGGGAACACTACGCCAAGTCCCATCAACGCTTACGTCCCGCAGTTGTTCAGTGACCTCATAACTGCGACCACACCGGCAATCACCAAGAACCCAAACTGCACGAGCCCAACTATGCCTTGGCCGGACGCTTACATCGTCCATGCTCAGGAAGCTCGTGAAAACCCGACGATCTATTTTCGTCATGCGCTGAAGATCGTCGATGGCACAACCATCAATCTGGGAACTTGCCCGGATGGCGTTGCTTGCGGCCTCACCATCGTTTCCGAGAATCCAGTTTACGTTCAGGGTGATTTCAACACGGCCAATGGCGTGATCTCAGCAACTGGCACGCATATCGCCACTTCGATCGTCGCCGATGCCGTGACCCTACTCTCAGATAATTGGAATGACGTAAACTCGTTTGCCTTCCCCTATAACTCCGGCGACCGCAACGCATCGACAACTTCTTACCGTTTTGCCGACGTTGCCGGTAAAGGCATTTCCTTTCCGCAACCCTCGAGCTGCGGTAGTGGATCCTGTTATCAGGACTTCGGCACCGATGGCGGTGTTCACAACTTCCTGCGCTACCTCGAAAACTGGGGCGGCGATAACCTCTATTACATGGGTTCGGTCGTCAGCTTCTACTATAGTCACCAGGGGATTGGCGTTTACAAAGACGGTCTCGACAATACTGTGTACCAACCTCCGTCCCGCGGCTACAGCTTCGATTCAGACTTCCTGACGCCGAGCCTGCTGCCGCCGCGCACGCCAATGTTCCGCGACGTCAACACCATCGGCTTCACGCAAACGGTTTTACCAACGCCCTAGGCCCAGCCCGGCCAGTCCCGCAACAAAAGCGTCCCGGTTCCCGCCGGGACGCTTTTTTTGTGCCGCGCAAGGTGGCGCCACCTCACGATCCACTCTTATGCGCCGCCGTAACGCTTCACTGTGAATTCGTCTCCGCGAACTTCCGCCAGGCCTTTCCGCGCTCGAATCTCTCCCTGCGCCTGGGCCTTTTCGATTCGCGCGCTGTCGCTCCCATAAGTTCCCACGCGCACTTCGTGCATCAGGTGATATTCAATCAGCTTGTTTCGCAAACAGCGCACGCGTACGCCGTTTCGACGCAACCGCAAGTCAATATCCGTGTCTTCGCCGCCGCGCCCGAGGAATTCCTCATTGAATCCATTCACCGCCGCAAAATCACTTTTCGTAATCGAGAAGTTGCAACCAAGAATGCCGTTGTTTCTCGATTCAAAGAACACCGGCAACTCCGCGCCATGTTCGATCACTTTCGCTCTGCCCCTCATCCATTGCCAAAGCAAATTCCCCATGCCCAAATTGATTCCGCGCTCGTAAATCGCTTCCGCCGACGGCAGGATTTCTTTCCGAATGTGCACGCGCCTTCCGGTCAGCGCCACGCCCTTCTCCAAGAAAAGTAAGTGATTCCGCACGAAATTCCGCTGCGGCAAGCAGTCAATGTCCACAAAAATCAGCAGTTCCGTTTGTGCAACCGATACCGCGCGATTCTGAATCCTCGTTTTACGGAACCCGGCGCGTTCGTGCCGCACATGCACAATTTCCCGTGCGAATCTCGCCGCCCATTTCCGCAGAACCGGCTCGTAATTTTCGCTCGAGCCGTCGTCCGCCAGAATCAGCTCGAAGTCGGAGACGCTCTGGCGCGCGAACGCCGCGAGGCTCCATTCGAGAATGTTTGTGTCGTTATATGTTGCGAGGATTACGGAAGCAGCTTCGAGCTGTTTCACGCGCTTGCTTCCGTGTTTGCATTTTCGCGCATCACTTCGCGCGCACCAGTATCCGATTCGGGATGAATCGCGGCACGCGCCGGCAGTATTCGAGGTACGGATCGCCCAGCCGACCGCGCAACTCTCGCTCCTCGAACGCAATCACGACCATTACCAGCGCGAACCACACCCCGCAGACCGCCCACATCAGCGGAGTCCCCGCCAGTGCGCACGCGCCAACAACCGCCAGAATCATCCCGCCGTATCGCGGATTTCGCACTCGGGAATAGATTCCCGTGTCCACCACTTCCCCGCCGCCTAAAATTTCCGCCTTCCCAATAAAGCGCGATCCTCCCAAGTCTTTCTTGGCGCGCGCGAACAAATGAACTCCCGCCGCAATCAGCAGCAATCCAATACCGGTTCGCAAATCGCCCGGATGTCCCTGCGCGAAAATAATTCGCCGGCACACAATCAAGAATGCTGTCACCGGCCCCCAGGAGCCCACGAGCGCCGTTGCATACGCCGCGCGCAACCGCCCGCGCCAGTGCCGAATCTGCGGATGCACAATCAACCAGAAAATTGGATTTGGCAGCTCAAAAAAGAAAACAATTGCCGCCAGCCATTGCAAAATATTCATCAGAAATCCCGCACAGCCAATGCGAATGCTGACCCATCGCTCGCATTTCGCGAATTCTAATCAACCGCTCCGCTTGCCGCAACGCTGCTCGTCCGCTCCCGTGTTTCAAAACGCCCATTGACGCCGCGCGAGTTTCGTTGGAGGATTTCATCCTATTTTCATCAACGGAGCCCAACATGCCCGACAAATTGTCCTGGACCAAAATCGAAACCGAGAAACTGAACGACAAGATTACGCGCCAAATGATTTTCGGCGAAAGCGCCATGCTCGCACGCATTCTTCTCTCACGCGGCGCGATTGTGCCCCGCCATTCTCACATGAACGAGCAGATCACCTGGATTCTCTCGGGAGCGCTCAAGCTAATTTTTGACGACGGCGAACAAATCCTGCGCGATGGCGAATTCCTCCTGATTCCCGCCAATGTGCCCCACGCCGCCGAAGCTCTCGAAGATACCGTCGATATTGACGTCTTTTCGCCGCCGCGCCAGGACTGGATCAAAAAGACCGATACCTATTTGCGCCGCTCCATCTGAATTGCGCGCCGCATAATCACGTAGACAGGAGAATCATTTATGGACCTCGGCTTGAAAGGACGCGTCGCCATTGTTGCCGCCGCCAGCAAAGGTTTAGGCCGCGCTGTCGCGGAGGAACTCGCACGCGATGGCGCGGAGGTCGCGATTTGCGCCCGCTCCGCCGCCAATCTGAAAGCGGCCGTCGAAAGCATTCGCAAAACCACTGGCCGCGAAGTCTTCTCCCGCGAACTGGACGTGACGCGCCCGGAAGCGGTTCGTGATTTCGTGGCCGCCGTCGAAAAGCGCTACGGGCGCGTCGACATTTGCGTCACCAATGCCGGGGGCCCTCCTTCGAAAAAATTCCTCGATATTTCTCTCGAAGAATGGCGCAACGCTTTCGAGCTCACCCTGATGAGCGCCGTTTATTTTGCGCGCGAAGTTCTTCCGCTCATGCGCCAGCGCAAATGGGGACGCCTGATCGCTGTCACCTCCGTTTCCGTGAAACAGCCCATCGACAATCTTTTGCTTTCCAATTCGCTTCGCGCTGGCGTCACTGGTCTGATGCGCACGCTCGCGAATGAATTTGGCCCGGACAATATCACGGTAAACTGCGTCTGCCCCGGCTACACGCTCACCGAGCGCCTCGACGAGCTCGCCGAAATCCAGGCGAAGAATGCTGGTCTGAGCCGCGACAAAATCTTTGACCGTCTGAGCACCCAGGTACCTCTTGGCCGGATTGGTAAGCCTGAAGAATTCGCCGCCATGGTCGCTTTTCTTGCTTCGGAACGCGCGAGTTACATCAATGGCTGCTCCATTCCCGTCGACGGTGGCTATGTAAAAGGTCTGTTGTAGCAATTCGATTGCAGCATCAGTGCAACGCGCGCAAAAAAAAAGGTCCCAGCAACAAACCTCTATTTCTTGGCGCTCCGCGCAACTTTTCGCTTCTCGCGCCTTTCACGTACGTCCGTTCCGTATTCGCTTTGCACCAAGCCACCCTTGTAGCAGCGTGTCGCGGCATGACGAAGACGGATGTCGTGCGGCACAGAGCCAAACAACGGAATGCCTGCTCCGATCAGCACAGGCACGCGTGTGATCACCAATCGGTCGATGCATCCTGCCGCGAGAAATCTCTGAATCGTGATACCGCCGTCGATATAAGCGTGTTTAAAGCCCCGCGCCTTGAGCCGTTTGGCGATTGCGGCTGGCTCGCCCGACATCTGCTCAATAACGCCGCCTTTCACTGCGGACAAGTCCAGCGGTCGGCCGCTCAGCACGACCACTGGCTTTTTGCCATAAGGCCATTTTCCGAAAGTCAACACCACTTCGAACGTTCTCCGGCCGATGACGAGCACATCCACGCTGCTGAAAAATTCGTCGAAGCCGTGCGACTCCTGCCCTCCCGTATTCAGGAAATCGAGAGCGTGGTTCGGCCGGGCAAGAAATCCATCCACACTAACTCCGCAGAAGACCGAGAGTTTCACGGCCCACCTCTCTTCAAAAGGAAACTTCGCAACTAAAACCTGTTTCCCCGCGCTACAGAGCGGCCAGCAATTCGCGCTGGCGCGCTAACCTTTGAGCACGCGCTTGCGCGAAGCGTTCGATGCCCGCAAGAATCGACGCCTGATCCAAATGCGCTTCCGCAATGACCTCCGCCTCCAAGCCGCCGCTGAGCCACTGATTGTCCCAGTCGGACGTAAGGGAATATTCGTCGGTGAGAGGGCCGACGTTGCGCAACGGCCAGACGCGGCGTGTACCCGTGCTGATCACCATCAGGTCGTAGAGGGCTTCTGGAGGCAGCACCGTTCGACGGTAGCTGTCGGGCTGCCTGTCGAACAATTCTTCGCTAACGGCAGAGATGATCTTCACATTGATTCCGCGCTCATCCAGGTGAGGCATCTCTTTTACGACGTTCATCGTCGCGCTGGCGCCTTGAACGATCACGTAGCCATGGCGAGGTCGCCCCGGCGCAAAGTCGCGAATCACATAAAAGCCCTTTGCAGCGGCGGTGATATCGGAATCGGCAAAACGACTGCGGTCGACCACCGCAAAATCCGGCCGCGCCACCTCAATAACGATGATGCCAACCTTCGGGTCGCGTGCCGCGATCTCCGCTGCGGCGAAGTACCCGGACGCCACATCATTGTAATCCCAGAAATTCAGATTGATGGTCTGTCCACGCGGAAAGAGCTTCCATACCTGTGGTGCGAAAATGCCGAAGTGCGTACGCGCATCCGCAGCTGTTTCCGGCCCGGAATGCGCGGCCAAAATGTGGAGCACGCCCACACGAAACTTGCTGTCTTGGTTCTGCTGACTCCAGACGCGCGCGGGCGTGTACATGAGCGGAGTGAAAGCGCCGTAGGTTCCGCTGAGGGCCCACACTCCCGCAAATTTCGTTGGGTCCACAGAGGC
>JASHYE010000292.1 GCA_030043155.1 Candidatus Acidiferrales bacterium
TTTCTTCGAAGAAGTCGCTGTGCGCGTTGAAGAAAAATGAGAGGTGGGGCGCGAAGTCGTCGACGTCGAGGCCGCGGCGAATGGCCCAGTCGACGTATTCGATGCCGTCGCGAAGAGTGAAGGCGAGTTCCTGAATGGCGGTGGAACCGGCTTCGCGGATGTGGTAGCCGCTGATGGAAATGACGTTGAATTTGGGAGTCTGGCGCGCGCCGAATTCAAATGTGTCGATCACGAGGCGCATCGACGGGCCGGGCGGGTAGATGTATTCCTTCTGCGCGATGTATTCCTTGAGGATGTCATTTTGAATTGTGCCGCCGATGGTTTTCCAGTCGGCGCCCTGCTTTTCGGCGACGGCGAGATACATGGCCCAGATGACGGCGGCAGGAGAATTGATGGTCATCGAAGTGGTGACGTTGGCGAGAGGGATTTTGTCGAAAAGGACTTCCATATCGGCGAGCGAGCTGATGGCGACGCCGCATTTGCCGACTTCGCCTTCGGAGAGCGCGTGGTCGGCGTCGTAGCCCATGAGCGTGGGAAGGTCGAAGGCGACGGAGAGGCCCGTCTGGCCTTGCGAGAGAAGATAGCGGAAGCGCTGGTTGGTGTCTTCGGCGGTGCCGAAGCCCGCGAACTGGCGCATGGTCCAGAGGCGTCCGCGATACATCGTGGGATGAATGCCGCGCGTGTAAGGAGGCTGGCCGGGGTAGCCGAGATTTTTTTCAGGCGACCAGTCAGCGAGATCGGCGGGGGTGTAAAGGCGATTGATTGGAAAGTCGGAGATGGTGGTGAATTTTACGGAGCGTTCGGGAGATTTTGTGAGCGTGGGCTCGAGGACTTTTTGCTGCCATTCGAGTTCGGCGGGAGAGGGCTTGCGGTGCGATTCGGGCTCGGCGCTTGTCGTGACGGACGACGTGCGATTTTCTTTGGTCATGAATGGCTCCCGAAAACGCAGAAGCGAAAATGTGACGCACATTTCATTGTAGGGCAATGGACGAAGAGGGACAAGAGCGCACAACATTGCGGCAATAGAGCGCAAAACATCGCGCGGATAAAGCGCGCGAAATGAAGGCCGCAAAACCAGTGGCCTTTTGTTGATTCGTCCCGCGTGCGCGGCTGGGGCGCCGCAGAACGTCACGAAAGGTGCGAAGCTCTGCGCCAGAAAGCAGAGAGGCGTCGGGCCGCCGCACTCCAAAAAAGCAAATGCAGGTTCCCGCCACGGCGGGAAAGCCTCACTGTCCCGACATAACGCATCGGGACGCATGGAGGCGACGTTATTTGTTGCCCTCCTGCAGGCCGAAGACGTCGTCACCAGCCAGACGGCGGCCAATCGTGCCGGGAATGAGCGGCGCGCTGGCGGTGTAGTCGTCGAGCGGCTGGCGATTGCCGGCGATGGTGATGCTATTGGCTGACAGAGTGCGGCCAAGGGCCTGATTAAAGTTGACGAGCGCAATAGCCAGGCTGGTTTTGGCGGTGAGTTCATTCAATTTCGCGGCGTTGAGATCGCGGGACTGAAGAACGACGTTGTAAGTGGTAGAAGTGCCGAGATCGAATTTCTTCACTTCATCATCGTAGGTTTCCTGAGCGAGTTTGGTGGCTTCGACATCAGCGACGACGAGGGCGGCGTCTTGCTGGACAGCGGTGAGAGCCTGGCGAACGGCGACGACGATGTTGTTTTTATCGCGCTGAAATGCTGTTTGCTCCTCACGATCATCCAATTGCGCTTGCGCGGCAGCCGCTTGCGCCGAGCGATTGCGAAGCGGCATGTTGAAAGTCAGACTGCCGCTATAGGTCGGATAGCTATTGTTAAAGAGCTGCGAGTAAACCGTGCCAATCCCGCCGGAAGAAGGAAAGGGAGGGGTGAGTCCAAATTGTTGAAGAACTCCAGGATTGATAACAGTGCCGGTCAAGCTGCCAGTCGAGTAGTTGCCGGACAGGTTGAGTTGAGGAAGCAGGCTGTTTCTTGTTGCTCGAATTTCGACGCGGTCGTTTTTCAAGGTGAGCTGGTCGGCCTGGAGCTCAGGACGATTCGTCCAGGCTTCGTTGACGGCGGCGGGGAGGGTCACGTTAGGGACCTGGGGAACCTGATCGAGGCCGGTTGTGGGAAGGATCTCGAGTCCCTGGAGACGAGGGTCCATGGGGTCCTTGGCGATTAAACTCAGGACAACAGTTTCCTGCTGAAGTTCGGTAGTTTGAGCGGCGATGAGCGACTGTTGATCAGAAGCGACCGACGATTCGGCGGTGACCACGTCCAGGTGCGCCAAGGTACCGATTTGCAGTTGACGCTCGTCATCTTGTAGAAGCTTTTCGGAAACGGCAAGCGTCTGGTTAGCCACGTCGATAGCTTGGCGGTCGGAGACGAGAGTCCAATATTGAGTCTCGACTTGGGTGATGGAGTTGATGACCTGTTCTTCGAATTGGAGCTTACCGATTTGGTCGGTGTTACGCGCTTCGATAATGAAGCGCATGTTTGGCACGAGGCCGAATCCCTGTAGGAGGGGTTGCGAAATCGAGATGGAAAAAGTGGACTGAAGGGCGGGGTTATAGATGGAATCGGGTATGTTGATAGAGGAGCGGTCATTGTCGAAAGAGACGGAGACGGAGGTCCCGGTGTGGAACTTTTGTTCGTACCCAAAGTCGAAAGTAGTAGAGTGCGTCTCATAATTGGGCACGAACACGCCAATGGTGAACGGCGTGTTTGAGAGATTCACCGCGTCTGAAACGCTCGACGTTGCAAAGAGGACGGGGTCGAATGCGCCACCCCCTCCGCCGCCGATAACGAATTGGCCGAGAGGGGTGCCACCACCTTCGGCGTTCAGCAACTGGGTCTGGTCAATCCAAGGAGTATATTCGGCGACGGCGATGTCGAGGTCGTTCTGGAGGGCGAGGCTGATAGCGTCCTCGATACTGAGCTCAAGCTTGCCATCGTGAATACGGCTGTAGAGATCAGGGGCGTTGACAAGATTTGGCTGCGGGACAAATCGCGGTGTGTAAGCAGACCAAAAATCTGGGAATGTGCGCTTGTTCTTGGAATAATCGATACTTCCGAGGAGGGCGTTATAGGGGATGGAAGAAGGCTGCTGCGAATTTGCAGCGGCCTGCGCGGCGCCCTGTTGCGCTGGCGCTTGGGCGAAAACGGGCAGGCCAACCGCAAGGGAAGCCACGAGATAAAAAGCAGTGATGACGCGAAAATACCTTCCAGTCATATAGTTTTCTTCCTCTCAGGCTATTTGAAGATGTGCTTTATTTTCCTAACTGATTGAAACGTGCCAGCAGGTCGATTTGTTTCAACTGATTCGATGCAAGGAGCGTTCAAGGGTATGCAATAGAATCAGCGAGTTAAGGGGAATGGCACGGTCCCCGCGCAGGCATGACGTCGCAAAAGAAAGTGCATAAGGAGGAATAAGGTAGCATTGGATGGGGAAGTTGACAATGAGGGCGGCGTAACCTAGGCTACGCGCGTTGAATTGGCCGAGGGCGCTAACGGTCAGAAGACGGACGTTAGACGCGGAGGAACGGGAGTGGAAGCGAGCGAAATCCGGCAGATATTGGAAAGAGCGGGCGCGGTGAGACAGGGGCATTTTGAGCTTTCGAGCGGGCGGCATAGCGCGACCTATGTCCAGTGTGCGCTGGTGCTGCAGTATCCGGATCTGGCAGAGAAGTTAGGGGGGGCGCTCGGGGAGAAGTTCCGCGGAATGGACGTG
>JASHYE010000293.1 GCA_030043155.1 Candidatus Acidiferrales bacterium
GACTTGCAGCCCTGAAAGCTCGGCCAAAAGATTGCGCGCATTTTCGGCAACTTGCATTCCCTTCAATCCCATCAGAATTGCACTCAAATAGGCATGAAGCGTATTGGGAGAAACCGCGAAAATCCCTTTGCTCCGGCAATAGTCATCCAGGCGGCCCAATTTTCCGTCTGAAGTCATCAGAAGTTCGTAATAAACACTCTCGGATGCCACGAACATCAGCGCCACATCGAGAGTTCCTTCATTTTGGAGGATGTATTTCTCGGCGATGCTATCGGCGTGCTTGCGCACGGCTTGAAAAAACTCCTTGCGCGATTCCTCGCCACAATCGACCAGCCGCCGATAGCTCTCGAGCGGAAATTTCGAGTCGATCGCGATCACCTTGTCGCCACAGTGCACTGCGGCATCGACGATTGCTCCGGTCGAGAATCGGTATTGCACTTCGTAAGCGCTCGCGGGAAGCGCATCCGCGAGCAATGTCTCGAGTGCTATTTCCCCAAGCGAGCCACGCGTTTTTGCACCGCTGAGAACCGTTTGTAACGCTTGTGTCGCATTCGAGAGATCCCGGCCGGCCTGTTGAATTTCACCAAGCTGTTTGCCAACGCGGCTGAGCACCTCTTGTGAACTGCGCAACTCGCTCGAAACGGCGGCCTGAGCCTTAGAAACCAATTCGCCGGAACTTGCCAGTCCGTTCTGGAGGGAGGAATTGACTTGGCCCAGTTGCTGAAGAACCGTTTGGGTGGCCTGCGTCAGTTGGCCGCTGACTGCTTGGAGATGCGACGCCAGCGCAGTTTGTACACTGCGATCTGACTCCGTTTTGTTTTCTTTAGCGTTCTGTTGTCGGACCACAATCCATGCCAATACGACCACCGCCGAGATCAAGCAAACAAGAGCCGCTGCTGCGAGCACTTCCATTCTGCGTTACCTCAGGCGAACAAATAGTGAATACGAAACACTATAGCGGATTCGCGTGAACCTGAACAGGCCCAAGCGCGAGTCGGCTGAAATGGCGTTACGAACGGAACGCGTTCGCTTCTATTCTTTACTATCGGCGATTCGAACGAGAGAAGTGGGCTCAGCCGTACCAGAAGCGGTGATTGTCTGTGGGCCACGCCAGTTGTCTAGCACAGCCACTTGGTGGACACAAGAGACAGTACACCGAGGCGCGCATGATTTTTGCGTGTAGTATTCGCGACGGAGCCGCTCCTCCGAATATTCCGCGAGCGGAATACCGGGATAGCCACGCTGCTGCGAACAATAATGGACCAGCCCATTTTCGCAAATGTACAGGTACCGCGACCCAGCGCGGCAGCGCCAGTCGTTTTCTTTGCCAGCCACGATATTGTGTTGAAACGAGTTCACGCGCGAGAACGAACGCTTCCCAAGTCTCATGACCTGCTCAAAAATGTCGCGCTCATGTGCATCGAGCGGTTTGAGCTGCCCGCTACCGTCGTGAATGATGCCCACCGTTGATGAGAAGCCAAGTTCCACCGCGCGCTTAGCAATTACTAGCGCGTCGTCCGGATGATTAATGCCGCTACCTAATACCGAGTTGATATTGACGTGGAACTCGGCGTTTTCGGCGAGGAGCTTCAACTTTTGGTCCAGCACTTTGAGACTCTTTTTCGAGACGGAATCCGGTTGAACGTTATCAATGCTTATCTGCAAGAACTCGAGGCCCGCACGGTTGAACCGCTGAATGCGATCAGCTGTGAGAAGATATCCGTTGGTAATGATTCCAGCGATGATTCCGTTGCGGCGAATGCGGCGAATGATTTCGTCGAGTTCTGGATGAAGTAGCGGTTCACCGCCGCTGATTGTGATTACAGAAGTGCCAAACGAACCTAGCCGATCAATTCGTCGGCACATTTCCTCGAGAGACACAGGCTTTGAGAAATCGTCAAATTCATTGCAGTAAGTGCACGCAAGATTGCAGCGGCGCATCGGAATAATGTGCGCCAGCAGCGGGTGCTTGGTTGAGACCAGCCCCTTCGCGATCATGCGCCAGCTTCGGATCGTTCGATGCGCGGCGCGCAATTTGCGCCTGATTTTTTCGCGATTGTTCATTCAATTTCGGCCGTTTTCGCGCGTAAGTTCACACTGAAAAGACGCCCGACATTATCCTAGCAGCGCACACTGGGACATCTCAACTGTTCGCCTCTTGCAGGTTCCTCTGGGGATGCAGTTGAAAAATTCGACAAGCTCGTCAAAGATGGCGGTGATACGAAGCCTGCATTGGTGAACTGACATCAACTCGACTAGAACTTTCTGCGATTCGATTCCCACTGGCCGCCTTGAAGCGCACGAGCGGAAGTGTCATTAGGCTCTGTATCGAGAATCTTGTTCGCTTCCGCAGCATATCGCTCGCCGAGGGTTGCCTTCAGATCGACAATCTCCTTGCGGATTGCCTTCCGCTCGGCACTCATGTCTCCCGCTGGCCTACGTCTTCGATGCGTTTTCATGGAGTGGATTATATCATGGTAAAATCCGTCGCACGGGGCCGTAGCTCAATTGGATAGAGCGCAGGTTTCCTAAACCTGTAATCGCGGTTCGATCCCGTGCGGCCCTACCAGTTTTGAGGAGGAATGTGTGATCGAGAGTGTGGTCGGATTAAGAAAAGATGGAAACCAGCAGCCGCAGTTCTTTATTCTGATTGTGAAATATGCGGACCAGGGCGAAGGCTACTTGCAAACAACGATCTCCGGTACAGAAGCTCATCTGCGAAAAGTGTTAGCGGATGGCGTATTTCAGGCCCTAGAATTGAGAGGCTTTTTCAGCAGGTCGTTCCCTAACCGATACCTAAGATGTGTTTGAAAATGCTGCACTGTCCCTGTCTTATCACTACTTACCACGACTGACCACATCCGTAACTAATTGAAAACGCAATGAATCTGTGATTTCCTAAACTGCGTGTCGGGAGTTTGACTCTCCCCAGCCCCCTACTATACGTCCACAGGCATATGGCGACACGGCACTTCGGAAATCGCGACTAAATTCGTTTATAGAGCCAGCGAATAGAAGATACGCCAAATGGAGGAAGTGCGAGGATGCAGATGATGTCTCCGCTGTGTCCGTTGTGGTCATCGATCTCATCGCCCATTGCGCGCGCGGGGCCGAGTTCGATTTCATTTTGCGTCGTAG
>JASHYE010000294.1 GCA_030043155.1 Candidatus Acidiferrales bacterium
ATCATTTTTCAAGGCGATACTGAGTTTGCTTCGGTCGAACAGCAACGTCATCTTTTTCAAGCTTCTCCGAGCGAACATGACCGCAAGTCATTGTGTCGCGTTGTAACCGAAGAGATGCGGCACGGCTGGCAGATGTGCACGCTGCTGATTTCGCATTTTGGCTATGGCGGCCGCGTTGAAGCGCAGAAAATGCTTGAGCGGCGCGCATTTGAACAGAAGCGCCTGCTCGGTGCGTTCAATCAGGATGTCCGCAACTGGCTGGATTTTTTTACCTACACGGATTTCGTGGATCGCGACGGAAAATTCCAGCTCACCATGCTGAGCTATTCAGGTTTCGCGCCGCTCGCGCAATCCATGATTCCTATGCTGCGCGAAGAATCATTTCATCTGGGCACTGGACACGATGGCATCAAGCGCATCGTGAAGGCGGGAGTCGTGCCGCTCAATGTGGTGCAGAAATATATAAATAAATGGATTCCTGTGAGCTATGACTTGTTTGGCGTCGATCAGTCGAGTTCCGCTCACTGGTTCTACGTGTGGGGATTAAAAGGACGCTACGACGAAGCGCAGAATCAGCAGGCCGCCGATTTAGGGCACATGAACGAGCATAATCGAAATCTCTATCATGCCGAATGCCTGAAATTGATCGAGCAAATCAACAAACATGTGCCCGCCGGGCAGACGCCGCTTTACGTTCCGGACCTCAAATTCAATCGGCATATTGGCGAGTTTGCGAATCAGCCGTACAGCGTCACGGGCGAACTGCTCTCACCTGAAAAGCATGCCGAGCACTTGAAGGAAATGTTGCCGCAGGAAGAAGACGTGAAGCTGGTGATGGATATTCAGAGCACGGAGCCGAAGTGGGTCGCGGCGAAAGCGTCGATGGAGTAGGCCATTCGGTGGAGCGGCTGGAGCCGGTCTCGATGAATCCCTCGGAGCAGATGGTAGATGTCGACAGTTGTTGCGTTGGCGCCGCGATCAAGGATCGTGTTGCGTCGGTGACGCTCGATCGCCCTCCGCTTAACGTGATGAACATTGTGATGATGGATTCCCTTCACAAGCTGATCATGAGGGTTGCCGGGCGCGCTGATGTCTTGATTTTTCGTGGAGCCGGTGAAAAAGGTTTTTCTGCTGGCGTGGATATCGCGGATCACGTACCGGAACGCGTTGCCGCGATGCTTACCGCGTTTCATGGCGTTTTCCGTGAGCTGGCGCGTAGCAATGTGGTGACGGTCGCGGCTGTTCATGGTCACTGTCTCGGCGGGGGTTGCGAGCTCGCGACATTCTGCGATTTCGTGATCGCTTCGGAATCCGCAATTTTTGGTCAGCCAGAAATCAAGCTGGGATGTTTTCCTCCGGTGGCGATGGTTACTTTTCCGCGGCTCATCGGTATGCGCGCCGCCTTGGATTTAATTCTCAGCGGAAGAACCATCTCCGCTGCTGAAGCGAAAGAGATTGGCCTGGTCACGCAGGTCGTGCCGGATCACGATCTCGATCAGGCGGTCGCATCAGTGGCGAACGATTTGCGCACGCTAAGCCCCAGCGTTCTTGGCATGGCGCGCCGCGCTCTCTGGAATTCCGACGGCTTCGATTTTGAAAGAGCCCTTCAATCTGCCGAGGATTTTTATCTGCATACGTTGATGAAGACGCACGATGCGAAAGAGGGCATCCGCGCCTTTCTGGAAAAGCGCCAGCCGTCCTGGCAGGTGATCGGTGGATAAGCAGCTCATTCGTTTGCGAATTAACGGCGAAGTGCATGAAGTAGCGCTTTCACCCAATCGGCTGCTGCTCGATGCGCTCCGTGAAGACCTTGGGTTCACAGGTTCCAAGCGCGGCTGCGATGATTCAAGCTGCGGCTGCTGCGCCGTTCTTGTGGATGGCACGCCAATGCTTTCCTGCGTCGCGCTCGCGGCCAGCTACGAAAATTGCGAGATAACTACGGTCGAGGGTTTGGGCGGACCCGGAAATCTCGATCCGGTGCAAGAGGGTTATGCCGAAATGGGCGGAGCGCAGTGCGGTTACTGCACGCCCGGTTTTATGATCGCGACCAAGGCGCTTCTCGATCGCAACCCGAATCCCACGCTGGACGAAATTCGTGAGGCCCTTTCAGGAAATCTTTGCCGCTGCACTGGCTACATGCAGATCTACGAATCCGTCAAATACGCTCTCGCGAAGCACGGCTCCATTTTGGCGCCGGTTCGCGAGACTCCGTCAACGCAAGCCCCGGCGGTGCGCTGATATGGCAGACGGAGCGAGCCAAAACGGCTTCAGCATCATTGGCAAGCCGCTCGCGATGGCGGACGCGGTCGCGAAAGTTACCGGCATAGGGAAGTATGCCGATGACCTTTTTGTGCCGGGAATGTTGATCGGGAAAATCCTTCATTCGCCTCATCCCCATGCGCGCATCCGCTCTATTGACACTTCGCGCGCCGAGGCCCTCGCCGGTGTGAAAGCCGTTGCGACCGGAAATGACGCGCGCAATCCTTACGGAATTCTTCCCATCGGCCACGATGAACGCGCCCTCGCGCTCGATAAGGCGCGCTACATTGGAGACAACGTTGCTGCTGTTGCTGCCACGAGCGCGGAAATTGCCGAGGAAGCTCTCGATTTGCTGCGAGTCGATTACGAGCGATTGCCCGCTTGGTTTGACCCTGAAGAATCCATGAAGGCGGAATCTGACTGGATTCACGAGCAGCGGCCTCACAACATTGAAAAGGAATATCATCACGTCTTCGGTGATCCTGAGAAGGGATTTGCCGAAGCTGATTTCGTTGCAGAGGAGCGTTACTACGCGGGCGAAGTCAATCAAGCGGCGATGGAGCCGCATTCCACTCTGGCCATTTGGGAGCCGCACGACCGCCTAACGGTTCACTCTTCCACGCAAGTCCCTTTTTATCTGCACAGGACCATTTCTGAAGTTTGCGAAATGCCGATGAGTCAGATCCGCGTCATCAAGCCGCTCATTGGCGGCGGATTTGGCGGCAAGAGCGAAATCATTCCGCTGGAGATCGCCGCATGTGTGCTCGCAAAGAAATCGCGCAAGCCTGTGAAGATCACGTATACACGCGAGGAAGTTTTCCTGGCGCATCGCGGGCGCCCAATCACTATTGTTTATCTGAAAGTGGGCATCACTCGCGCTGGGAAAATCACCGCTGTCCAGGCTCGCGTGATTCAGGATGGCGGCGCGTATTGCGGATATGGGCCGGTCACGGTTCTTTATTCCGGCGCGTTGCTCGGCGCCATCTACGACATTGCCAATGTGCGCTACGACGGTTTTCGCGTGCTGACCAACAAGCCTGCCTGCGGCGCCATGCGCGGCCACGGCACCGTGAACGTTCGCTTCGCCTTTGAATCCATGCTGGACCAGCTCGCGCATCAGGCGGGACTCGATCCACTGGAAGTTCGCCGCCGAAATCTGCTGAAAGCGCCGTGCATTACCGCCAATTCGCTGCGCGTCACGAGCTACGGTCTGCCCGAATGCATCGAGAGGGTTTTCGAACGCTCGAACTGGAAAGAAAAGAAAGGAAAGTTGCCGTATGGCAAGGGCGTCGGCGTTGCGTGCAGCCATTACGTCAGCGGGGCGGCGAATCCCATTGTCCGTTCCAACATGCCACACACGACTGTCCACATCAAAATCGATCGCGATGCTGCGGTGACTGTTTATACGGGCGCGTCGGAAATCGGTCAGGGCTCTGACACGATGCAGATTCAAATCGCCGCCGAAGTTCTCGGCGTCGCCGTCAGTCGCATCAAGCTCGTGGCCGCCGACACGGAACTGACGCCCATCGACTTGGGAAGTTATTCCAGCCGTGTCACGTTTATGGCGGGAAATGCTTGCTTGAACGCCGCCAAAGATATGCGCGACCAGATCTTTGCCGCCGTTTCAAAGAAGCTGGCATGCTCTCCTGCCGATCTTGTCGCGAAAAATGATCGCATTGCTCATTCAACCGATTCCGCCAAGAGCGTCTCATTCGACGAGGCGATTGCCATTGCGCTCGAGTTTCACGGCGCGCTCGTCGCTCGCGGCACCTACGCTCCGCCGGAATCTGCGCGAGGCGGGAATTTCCGCGGCGCTGGCGTGGGGCCTTCTCCCGCGTACAGTTACAGCGCGCAGGTCGCTGAAGTGACTGTTGATCCTGAGACCGGCCATGTCCACGTGGACAAAATCACCGCGGCGCATGACTGCGGTAAGGCCCTCAATCCGCTGACCGTCGAAGGGCAGATCGAAGGCTCCGTTTACATGGGATTTGGACAGGCCTTGCAGGAAGATATGATCTGGCAAGATGGCCGCCTGATGAATCCTTCGCTGCTCGAATATCGCATTCCGGCGACGAAGGAAAACCCTCAAATTGATTCAATTGTCGTCGAGAGCATCGATCCCGAAGGGCCTTTCGGCGCGAAGGAAGCTGGCGAAGGTTCGCTCGCGGCAACGATTCCCGCGATTGCAAATGCGATTTACGATGCTGTCGGCGTCCGCATCAATTCCGTGCCCATCACTCCGGACAAGGTTCTGGAGGCTTTGCGCGCTCGCCAGAAGGCCGGGCAGCGTCCCGATGCGAATTCACTTACGCCGGAAGCCCGCCCATGAGTCTGCCGCCATTTAGGATTCTTCAGCCGCGTACTCTCGATGAAGCCTGCCGCATGCTGGAAGACCACGGCTCCGGCGCCATGATTGTCGCGGGCGGCACGGACGTAATTCCCAATTTGCAGATGAGGCTGTTCTCGCCTCGGGTTCTCATTGACATCAAGCCGCTTCGCGAATTGGCGAGGA
>JASHYE010000295.1 GCA_030043155.1 Candidatus Acidiferrales bacterium
CTGCCGCGGAACAGTTGCGCGCCGCCGGCAAATGATCTCAGGCGCTGTTTGAGTTACAAAATCCAACGGGGCTGCCGTTGGCGTAATCTATTGAGAAACGGGGGAAACTTGCCTCGCGGCGAGCCGACGGTGAATCCCAGGATGAATTTTACGCATCGATTGCTATCGATGGAGATGGTGTAAAGGAGAGGATGATGAGAAAAATAGGATTCTTGGGCGCAGCAGTGCTGATGGTTGTGGGCCTGTGCCTTGCGGCTGGAAAGCAGCAAACTTTTACGGGTGCAATCAGCGACAGCATGTGCGGCGCCGAGCACATGATGGAAGGTTCTGCTAAAGATTGCACGCTGAAGTGCGTGGACAGTGGAAGCAAGTTCATTCTGGTGGATTCGAAGGGCAAAATTTATCAGCTCAGCGACCAGACCAAGCCTCGAGCCTTCGCTGGAGCGAATGTGAAGGTCGTCGGCACGCTGAATGGTGACACCATTAACGTGACGTCCATCACGGCCGCGAAGTAGGCAAGCTAAACTCCGTCGAGAGCGCGGCTGAAGATTAACGCGTCTTCGTCCGGGCCACGATAATAGTTTCGGCGGCTTCCTGCGGGGGAAAAGCCGTGCGCTTGATAAAATTCTCGCGCGGCTGTGTTGGAGCAGCGGACTTCCAAAAACGCGCGGCGAGCCCCCGCCTGCACACCAACTAGAAGGGCGGCACGCAAGAGCACGGCGGCAATTCCCTGCCGGCGCAGACTCGCTCGAACCGCGAGATTGAGAATCTCCATTTCCGCAGCAACCACTCGCGCCACCAGGAATCCGGCGACATTGCCATTCTGCTCCGCGAGCCATGCTTTTTCACCAGCGTGGCCCAGTCTGCGATATGCCGCGGCCGACCACTGAGCAGCCTCACGGCATGAATTCTGAATTTCAATGACTGCCGGAATGTCGCGGGATTCGAGCGCGCGAACTGCCAATGCCATCACGGCTCTTTCCAAAGCAGCTCCGCGTCAGAGCGCCGGACGTAGTTGGCGTCGAGCCGCAGCGAATCGGTAAATTCGCCGCACCGGGCGCGCTCAAAGGCCAACTGGGCGATAATCGGCGCAAGCACGGGACTTGCTTTCTGGATTGACCAGCGCAGCCCATGCTTTCGGGTCCAATCATCCAAAATAGATTGCAAGATTTCAGGAGATGGACTAACAAATCGCACTGGCGCTGTTGCGGCGCGATCTGCGACTCGCGCGAGAAATTCTTCGGCGGTGCAAACTTGATCGGCATCCACCGCGGTCAAACGTGATTCTTGGAAGCGATAGAGCGCGGCATAGATTTGGCCGCGATGCGCGTCCAGCACAGCGGCAACGAAAGCATCTTCAGAAGAGTTGTCTGCTTGCGCTGCTATAGCCTCAAGCCCACTGACCGCAATGATCGGCTTTGAAAACACCTCCGCCCAAGCTTTTACGGCTGCGAGGCCAACGCGCAAGCCAGTGAACGAGCCGGGGCCTGCATTCACGGCAAAGAAATCGAAATCGTGAATTTCGAGATGCAATTCCTGCAGAAGGAAGCTGCATTGGCGGAACAGGCGGCTGGAATAAGTTTCTTCCGAGGCTGTGGAAATCTCTCCGGCGAGTTGGCCATCACGCAAAACTGCGAGGCTGCCGGCGCGAGTCGCCGTGTCGACGGCCAGCAAAAGCATAAACTACTATTATAGCGCCCATTACTTGGGAATTAGCTAGCAAATTGTCGGCCAAAACCTGCAGAAAAATCTCGGTTTATTGTGCAGAAATCCTTGACCTTCCACCCGAGAGGAGCCTAGTATTTTTACTGTATCTTCTGGGGAGGGTGCATCCTGTATGGAATTCAAATTGGGTGAAAAGGTTGTCTATCCGAACCATGGTGTGGGAGTCATCGAACAAATCAGTTACGGTTACCTCAACGGCCGATCCGAACGCTACTACATGCTCAAGATTCTTTCCAGCGGGCTCAAAGTAATGGTGCCGCAAACAAACATCAACACCGTCGGGCTGCGCCCGGTGATTCGCTCGACGGAAGCAGGTAGCGTAATCAATTATCTTGAAAAGGGCCGCTCGGCTTCACATCATGACTGGAAGCACCGCTTCAAGGAGAATTCTGAGCGGATGCGCACCGGCTCGCTGATGGAAGTCGCGGCAGTGCTCAAGGGGCTGGTTTCGCTGAGCCGCACAAAGCCTCTCTCGTTCCGTGAAAAGAAAATGCTGGAGCGCGCCAAGCATTTGCTGATCACGGAGCTGGCCACAGTGCGAAATACCAGTGAGCAAAACATGGAGTCGAACCTGATTCGCGCGCTGGCCAAGGCGCACCTGCAAATGCCCGAGGCGCTCGAAGCACTCGAAAATTAGATTCTTCAAAGTCGCGGAGGCGCCGCTAAACTTGCGGCGCATTTCGCCAAGAGCAGTTCACAGCTAAGATGTGGCTGTAATTTTATTCGTCAGCGTCGAGATTTTTCCCGCCTGATCCTGCTGATTTCCCCCAACCGCCGCCGCCGGGCGTTTCGATTCGTACAATTGCGCCGACGGGAGCATAAAAGCTGCCCTTGGCGGCAACGCGCCGATTTTTCCCTTTGATGATCAGCTCACTTTTCCCTATTTCGCCGGGCTTGCCGCCAGCGAGCCCATAGGGCGCAAATTTTCTGCGGTCAGACAGCATGCCGACCTGCATCGGGACGAGCAGCTCGATTTCGCGCACGATGCCATCTCCGCCGCGATACTGGCCGCGACCGCCGGAACCGTGCCGGATTCCGTAATGGCGCACGCGCACGGGATAAGCGTGCTCGAATACTTCCACAGGCGTGTTCAGTGAATTAGTCATGTGGGTGTGAATTCCGCTTTCGCCGTTGCGGCCCGGCCGCGCGCCCATGCCGCCGGCAATCGTCTCATAATAGGCAAATGGCGCGTTTCCGCGATGCGGGCGCGTGTCGCGGCCACCGAACGTCAGGTTATTCATCGTGCCCTGGCTGGCTGCGGGGATTTTCCCGGGTAGAGCTTTTGCGAGAGCGCGCAACAGAGTGTCCGTGATTCTCTGCGAGGTCTCCACGTTCCCGCCCGCGACAGCGCAAGGCGGACGCGCATTGACGATGGTTCCTTCAGGCGCAATGATGCGAATGGGGCGAAGCAAACCGGAAGTAGCGGGAACCTGGTCGTTGACCAAACAGCGAAAAACATAAAACACTGCCGAATCCGCGATGGCTTTGACGGCATTGATGCTGCCCGCGCACTCCGGGGATGAGCCAGTGAAATCCACTTCGGCGCGAGCGCCGCGAATCCGAATGGTGACGCGAATCGCGATAGGCTCATCGCTGACGCCATCGTTGTCCATGAAATCTTCGCCGCGGTAGATGCCGTCGGGAATTTCGCGAATCGTGGCACGCATCATCCGAGCGGAATATTCGAGCAGATGACGTCCGTAGTCTCCTGTTTGGCGCGCGCCGTATTTTCGGACGGTTTCGAGCAGGCGCCGTTCGCCAACGCGGCAGGATGCGACCTGCGCCGTCAGGTCGCCTTCGCGTTCATGCGGCGTCCGCACATTGGCGAGGAGGAGTTCGAGTACGTCGCGGACGATCCTGCCATTCGCGAATATCTTCACTGGCGGGATGCGAATTCCCTCCTGAAAAATTTCACGCGACAGGCTCATTGAGCCCGCCTGCGC
>JASHYE010000296.1 GCA_030043155.1 Candidatus Acidiferrales bacterium
CTCCATAAAGCCGACGGGCGCGACTTAAACGCCGCTCAGAAAGACATGGTCGATAAGATTCGCGGCTGGCTCGATCAGGCGCAGCAGGCCATCCAAACGTCCGACTGGGAAAGCGCCAAAAACCTCTCCCAGAAGGCCTATCTTCTTTCCCTCGATCTTGTGAAAACCTTTTAGCATCGAGCATATTCCTTTCCTGCTGACTTCGAGCATGGCCTCCGCACTGGATCACAGGCTGGCTCGATACTCAATGGCACTCGATGATGTACCCCTCGCGCAAAGCTGAGCTTTGCGTTTCTCAAAGTCTTCGCGCTCGGATTTCGTAACGCCTGTCGCGTGCGCTTCAGAATGGTCTAACCACGGATTGTTCTCCCTGTTTTCCTGTAAAATCGATCCGTGAAGCGCTACGACACAATCATTGCCGGCGGCGGAATTATCGGCGCTTCCCTCGCGTTCGAGCTGGCCCGCATGCGCCAGTCCGTTCTGGTGCTGGATCGTCAGGAGCCCGCTCGCGAAGCCTCCTGGGCCGCGGCAGGAACCATTTCACCCGCGCCTGACCGCGAATCCTCGGGCATTACCGCCTTCGGCTGCGAAAGCTTTCGCCTTTATCCTGCTTTCGTTTCCGCCATCGAAGCCGCAACAGGAGAAGCGGCGGGATTCCATCCAAACGGCGCCATCGAACTGTTCTTTGATTCGGATGCTGAAGCCGTGCGCGACCAGCGCTGCTCGCAAATCCGCGAAGCAGGCCTAAACGCCGAATCAATTTCCGTTTCCGAGGCTCTCCGCCGCGAACCCGCAATCAACCCATCTGCTCGCGCGGTGCTCTGGATTTCTGACGAGGCCTACCTCGACCCTCGCGTGCTCACGCGCGTCACGCTCAGCGCGGCCAAGCGCTCCGGTACAGAAATTCGCGCCAACGCCGAAGTAATTTCGCTGATTACCACCAACGGCCGATGCAATGGCATCCTCGCAGCGAATACCCAAACAGCTTGCGCCGGGAACTCAGGCGTGCGCACTGCCGAAAAAATAGAAGCAAACAACGTCGTGATTGCCGCCGGCTGGCGCTCGAACGAGATTGGCGGCGCTGAAATGTGGGCGCCTTCGTCTGCTGTGCGCGGGCAAATGGTCGGCTTCGGTCGCATTGCCGGGGCGCCGAAAACGATTCTGCGCTGCGAACACGGCTATCTTGCTCCTCGTGAAGACGGACGTGTGGTCGCGGGAAGCACGCTCGAACCCGGGATGCTCGACAAGCGCCCTACCGCAACAGGATTGCGAAAAATTTTTGCGGTAGCTTTAGAAATGGCTCCCGCGCTTGCCGACGCTCCGGTTGTGGAAACCTGGGCCGGCCTTCGCCCCGATTCTCCCGACCATTTGCCCATTATTGGAGCCACCGATATCCAGGGCCTGTTCATCGCCACCGGGCATTACCGCAACGGAATGCTTCTCGCGCCGGCAACCGCAAAATATCTGGCGGAATGGATTGTCGATGGGCGGATTGCACAACATCTGGAACCCTTCAGTCCGATGCGATTCGCCGCTGCGCCGCGCAGCGCAAGCCAATAGCTAGTGCGGGATAATTCCGCTCTGTGATGTCCGCACCGGCGGGCCTGGCAGCGTCGACGCCTGCCCCGGGCTGGTGAAATTAATCTTCGCGGAAAGCAAATAAAGCGGACGATCGAGTATCACATCCAACGTCGTTCCGCGCGGAAGCTCTACGTCCGGGCGATTAAGATGCGCAGTGATCAATCCAGCTACTGCGCCAAGACCCGCGCCGGCTCCCGCTCCTGTCGCGCTTCGAGTCACGATTCCGCCAACGCCCGCTCCAACCGCCGTTCCTTCCACGACCGTTTTCGCGTCGCCGCCCTTGTTCGGGTCGGCCTTGATCGTTCCTTCTCTGTCCACTGTTTCCTTGCCGCCCGTTCCCGCATCGGTTGGCACCGCGTTGAACTGCGCTTGGTAACCGTTTGGCAGGATCAGGTTATCAAGCTCGATGGAAATCTCGGCTTGACGCCCCTTCGCTCTCTTCAATTGCTTAACTGTCCCGCTGACGTAGGATCCCGCGGGAATCACAATCCGTTCGTCGACCACGATGGGAAAAAGCGTCTCGAGATAAACCGGATCGTTCACCTGCGCGCTACGCGTGGAAATCGCGTTATGCAGCACAAGCGGCAGCCGCGTGCCACTCGGAACTTCAATATATTTGCTTGGCTGAACCGTTGCGGTCGTGCTTCCTGCCGTTTTCGCAGCGGGAACACTGGCTTGCGTTTGCGACGGCGGATTCGCCGTTTGCGCCTGTGCGAGCGCGGCTGAAGCGGTGAATCCCGTCACGCACAGCGAAAGAAGCGCAATCACCGAGGCCCTGTAGCATCTCATGCAGCACCTCGCATAACCCGATTCGATGCCCTCGTCAAAACAAAGGATACCACGGCGCTCCCGACGCCAATCCCCAGTAGCCGCGCGCGCCTCAGCGTGTCGGAGTCGGCCGCGTCATCAGTTCAACAAATTCCCGGCTGAACTTCCTGGTATCCAAATCAACGTTCACCGTCACCGGCCGCTCGCCCAATCCTGGATTATTGCCGGGAGCCCACGCCAGCGTGTCGCCATATGTCGCTCCGTGGTCAATGCTCACGTCAAGGTAAAGAGTTTCCGTGCGCGTGATCACCGAGGGATCAAGCCACGCGATCGCCGCAAGCTCATCCCACATATATTCCGTATCCCCATATTTCGCGACGTACTGCGCCGCGGGCGTTTTCGCGTTGCCGATTTCCGCGATCATCGCGCGCGTCAGCCGCGTTTTGATCGATATATCCACCGGCGTGTCCGTGATCTTCGCCCAGTTTGCGTGCAGCACCGCATGCGTTGCTTCCGGATCCATCCAGAAATTGAATTCCCGCCGCGGATTCAGCAGAAATTCCGGATCGTTCGTCTGCGGATTGATGTTGCCTCCCATCAGCACGAGTTCCTGCGCCAAAGTCGCGAATTGCGGGTCGATTGTTATGGCCAGAGCGAGGTCGGTCAGCGGGCCGCCCGCATAAATCGTGACTTGATGCGGATAGCGATGCACCATGCGAATCATAAAATGCGCTGCGTCCTCGTCGGATGGCTTTGTCTTCGGCTCACCTTCGATGAGCGGCGGAATTTCAAACGGCCCGTGCGTTTTTCCCGGCGGCCAATTCCACGCGCCCTGATAAACCACCTTGCCGTAGAGCGTTTCCCAGTGCGCGATGAATTGCGGCGAGTTGTCGATTGGAAAAACGGCGCCCGGAACCACAGGAATATCCGTCCTGCCAATGATCTCGAGCATGCGCAGCGTGTGCGCCACTTCTTCGTCGCGCCAGCC
>JASHYE010000297.1 GCA_030043155.1 Candidatus Acidiferrales bacterium
ATTGCATCGCGGACAATCCGCCACGCAACTCTGGGACGGAAATAATAAGAATCGTAGAAGCGATTCACCGCGTCCATCATTTCTTCGCGGCCGAGGCCTGGATACTCAAGATGCGGGAGCTGGTGTCCACCCGAATCGGTAAGGGCTTCCGTAGCCAAGAAACCATTCGCGGAAGCAAGATTGTAAAGTTCCGTGCCTGGATACGCATGAGCCATGGAGACCTGGATGGTCTCGCAGTCCAGTTCGCGGGCGAAATCCATGGTCTTCTGAATCGTTTCTCTCGTCTCGCCCGGCAAGCCGATGATGAAGTCGCCGTGGACGCGAATGCCGACCTTCTTGCAATTCGCGGCGAACGTGCGAGCCATCTCGATGGTGGCGCCTTTCTTGATGTTCTTGAGAATTTGCGGATCGCCGGATTCGAATCCGACGATGAAGAGCCGCGCGCCAGCGTCGGCCATGGCCTTCAGCGTTTCGTAATCGCTGTGAACGCGTGCGGTGCACGACCACTGGAAACCAACCGGCTTGAAGCGCTTGCAGAGTTCGAGCACACGGTCCTTGCGAATATTGAACGTGTCGTCGTCAAAGAAAAATTCCTTCGCCTGGGGGAACAGGCGATGCGCCTGCTCGAATTCGCGCGCCACGCTATCGACAGAGCGAACTCTCCACGTATGGCCCGAGAGCGTCTGAGGCCACAGGCAAAAAGTGCATTGCGCCGGGCATCCGCGCGAGGTGTAGAAAGAGACGAACGGATGAAGAAGGAAAGGGACGTTGTAGCGTTCAATGGTCAAATCGCGCTTATAGACATCCGTCGCAAACGGCAGCTCATCGAGCTCCGCGGTGTGCAGCGGCGGACGCGTCGCATTGTGAACAACCTGGCCATTCTTGATATAACTGGCGTTCGCGATTTCCGCCAGGGGTTTGCCATTGGCGAAATCGGTCACCGCATAATCGAATTCACCGCGCACAACAAAATCAATATCCGGGCTGGCCAAAAGACTTTCCGCGGGCTTGATCTGCACATGCGGGCCGACAAACGCGATTTTCAAGCCAGCCTTGGCTTCTTTCATCGCGCGAGCGAGTTTCAAATCGCTCTGGAATCCCACTGTTGACGTGAAAATGACGACAAATTCGTAATCCTTGGAGATGTCGATGGTCTGCTGAGGAGTAATTTTGTGCGGCGGCGCGTCCAAAAGACGGCTTCCGGGCAGCATTCCCGCAGGATAAGTGAGCCAAACCGGATACCAATAGGACTCAATCTCGCGAGTAGCGGGCCAGCGGGAACTGGCTCCCCCATCGAAATTTTCGAAGCTTGGGGGGTTGAGCAACAAGGTCTTCATCACCGACGCCATTCAACATCCTCCTCAGGTATTAGTGGACGCGAGCGTGCACACTACAGTAATGCCCGATTCTACTTGAATTTGCATCTGCGCCATAGCGAAGCTTTTGCATAAAGTGTCATCATTGGAATAGCTTCGCCAGCTGACCGGTTGCCTGGAGCAGATTCAATTCGGCGCGTTCATGCGAAAGACCGGCGTCCAGGAAGGCCAGCCATTTCTCGTTTTCTTCGAGCCGCGCCTGCTCCAACTGGCTTAGAGTCACCTTGCCCTGGTTGAAGTTGGCCTCAGATTGCTCGAGCTGTTGCTGCGCGAGCTGCAAATCGAGCTGAGCTACCTTGCGGGCAGCGTCGGCTTCCCTGACCCCCTGCTCTTGTTGCTCGGCCCCTTGCGTCACAGCGTTCTTGGCAGCAACCAGCTCGAGGCTGGCCTCTTCGAAATTGCTTTTCGCCACTGCCACATCCGCCGAAGTCTTGGCGGCAAAAATCGGGATAGTGATTTGGATTCCCACATTCAGGTTGTTGCGCTGAAATTTTTTGTAGAAATCCTGGTAGTTGTTGATTTCGCTCAACACGCTATATTCTCCAACAATGTCAATAGTGGGCCAGTAGGCTCCCTTCGCCCCTTTCAAGAGATCCTGTCGCGCCAGACGATAGTTTTCCGCCTCTTTCAAGCCACTACTATGATTCACCACCTCGGCTACTACGTTGGATGCAGATTCCACGGGTTCGGCAGCCAGGGTCGTATCCAATGAGATTTGTAGGGGTTGGCTGGCCGGAAGTCCGGTCATATTCCGCAGCGAGTTCGTCAGGACCTGCTCGCGGTCTTGATACTGGATAACGCGCTGCTGGATCCTGGCGACCTGTAGTTCATCCTGTGTAACGGAAATGGGAAGCTCGAGCCCTGCGGCTTCGCGCTGCTGCGTCAAATCGAGAATCTGCTGTGCGCTTGCTTGTTCGCCCTGAAGCAACTGCAAAGATCGCTCAACATTCGAGAGTTCCAGATAGGAAGAGGCGGCCTTAACCATGACGTTTTCGCGGGCGTTCTGATAATCGATCTCTTTGTTTCGCGCGACCTCTTCATCGAAATGCACCGCCCCTCCCTGCTGCTTATCGAAAAGCGCCTGAGTGTACTGCATTTGGAAAACTGCCGGCGCGCCTCCCGGAATTTGCGGGAATCCATTTGTATACGCGGCGCCCGAGCCTGTGTACAAGTTCGGCCGAAAATTCGAGCGATCAACGCCCGCGGCATTTTTGGCAACGATGTATTGGACGCGCGCCAGCGCCAGGTCAGGACTGTGCTCGAGGGCGAGCTTCACGACTTCATCGAGCGTCAAGACGTGCCCAAGAGCCAGCTGATCACTACTAGTGGACTGCGCCGGAGAAGCCGGGGGTGGAGCGGGTTGCTTCGGCTGTTGAGCCATTGCGACTCCACAAAATAGTGCGCTGCACAGCATAGCGATCCATGCGGTTTTCATATTGGTTCCTATTCGTAATGGAGTGATTCAACCGGCTGAAGGCCTGCTGCCTTGCTCGCCGGAAGATAGCCGAAAAGAATTCCCGTTGCGCACGAAACAACGAACGCCAGGAGCACCGAAGGCCATGATGTTGAGATTTCGATTCCAGGAGGCACGGGGAAGAGTCGGATGATCGCCGTAACAACCGGAGGAACCAAAACTGCGATTATGATCCCGACAATCGCGCCGGCTCCGCTGATGATTCCCGCCTCCGTGAGAAACTGATAGAGAATTTCCTCATGCCGCGCCCCCACAGCTTTGCGAATGCCTACCTCGCGAGTCCGCTCGGTGACGCTTACGAGCATGATATTCATGATGCCGATTCCGCTGACCACTAAAGTGATCATGGCAATGAGCAAAAGCACAACGGTGAGCGCGAGCGAGATGTAGCGCGCAGTTTCCAATATCGAAGAAAGATTCCGAATGTCGTAAGAGGCGCCCGCCCGGTGGCGCGATCTCAAAATGTCGGTGACCTCTTGGGTCACAAGCCCGACATCCTCGGGATTATCGGCCTGCGCGTAGAAAGTCTTGATGTAACTCGACCCCGTATAATATTGAATCAAAGGAAACGGCACGAGCACAGAGTCAGTGGTAATTTCCGTTTGACCGAAGGTCTGTACGCGCTCGCGGAAGACGCCAATCACGGTGAAATCCAAATCGCCCACATGAATCTGCTGCCCTACCGGGTCGCCGTAGGGAAAAGCGAGCTGCGCGAGGTGTTCAATCAACAGGCATACTTTGCTGCTGGCCAGAAAATCTCCGTCATCGAAATAGCGGCCGCGGACAATGATGAGATTGCGGATTTGCTGAAAGCCGGAGGTCACCCCGACCAGACTGACCGGCCGCGTGGCGCTTGGCGTGGTCACGTTCATTTGAATATCGTGCGTGCCGGCTACTTGAACTACTTGCGGAATCCCTCGGCGAATCGCTTCGAGGTCGCCCATGGAAATCTGGTCTCCCATCGAAACGCTTTGCCCGATATTCGTGCTCACCAGCGATGCGTAAACAATATTCGAGCCCACCGCTTCTATCTGTGCAATGATGAAACGCTTGCCGGCCAGCGCGACGGTGACGACCAGTACGATGCACGCGCTGCCAATCACTACGCCCAGCATGGTCAATCCGGCGCGCAATTTGTTTGAGCGCAGAGAATCAAGCGCCAGATTCCAGGTTTCCTCCCAGACCATTCGCGTGCCTTTCGATTCGCGCCACTATAGCAAATCCAAGTTGGCCGCAGCCCGATTAATTCTTGACGCTTCCAAGCTCGCTCGTTACGATGATAGTAGCTTGGGTTTGGGATGCTGTTGTTCCCAGTGCGACGGCCTGGCCATCAGTAAGTGCTGTCGAAAGGCAAAGAATGATCGAAGGCAAACGCGTCGCAGTGGTCCTGCCTGCCTATAACGCAGAGAAAACCCTCGAAGCCACGGTTCGGGATATTTCGCCCCTCGTCGACAACAAAATTCTCGTCGATGATTCCAGCACCGACGGCACGGCAAAACTGGCGCAGCAACTCGGGCTTCAGGTCTTCGTCCACGATCGCAATTACGGATACGGCCGCAATCAGCAAACCTGTTACCGCGAGGCATTGGCTTCCGGTGCGGACATTATCGTCATGCTGCATCCGGACTATCAATATAATCCGGCGCTGGTTCCTTCGCTTGCGGGAATGGTGGCATGCGGAAGCTGCGATGTAGCGCTCGGGTCGCGCATTCTGGGCGGAGGAGCGTTACGGGGAGGCATGCCAGCTTACAAATACATTTCGAATCGCGCGCTTACCGCATTTGAAAACCTCCTGCTGGGAGCTAAGCTATCCGAATACCACACCGGCTATCGCGCGTTCAGCCGCGAAGTGCTGCTGAAACTGCCGCTGCTCGAAAACTCGGACGATTTTGTGTTCGACAATGAAGTTCTTGCGCAGGTTCTGTTCTTTGGTTTTCGCATCGGCGAGATATCGTGTCCTGCACGCTATTTCGAAGAAGCTTCGTCGATTAATTTCGGCCGAAGCGTCAGGTATGGCTTTGGAGTCGTGGGCACGTCTCTGAAATTTTTTCTGCAGAAGATGGGCGTCATGCATTTCCGGATCTTCAAAGATAACGGACGCAAGCTTGATTTGAACTACTACTCGCTCGGTGTACGCGAAGCTGCCGCCACACGTGTCTAGAAATCGGCGGGAGCGAATCCTTTTTTCGTTTCTATCAAACCTGAGTCGCAAGTTCCTCGCTCTCCTCCGGACGCCCGCGTGAAGAAAAAAGATCTCGGCTTCCTGCTGCTCCTCACCGTCATTGCGCTTCTGATTCATGGCTATCACCCGTACGCAGAAGACGCGGAAATTTATGTTCCGAGCATCATTAAGATTCTCCATCCCTCCTATTTTCCGTTTGGACAGAAGTTCTTCGAGGCCAACGGGCATCTGACCGCATTTCCGCACTTCATTGCTCTGCTTGCACAATTGACACACGCGCCTCTCGACTGGGTGCTGTTTGTGGCATATATCGCATCGATTTTTCTGCTATTGCTCGCCTGTTTTCGTATCGCGATGAAATGTTTTGCGACAGCCACTGGCCAGTGGAGCAGCGTAACTATGATTGCGTGCCTTCTGACGCTTCCCGTCGCCGGCACTTCGCTCTACATCTTCGATGAGTATCTGAATCCGCGCTCGATTTCGGCGTTCGCGGTCATGTTTGCAATTGATGCCGCCATCGAAAAGAAATTCTGGCGAATGGCGATATGGCTGCTGATTACCGCCGTAATTCATCCCTTCATGACCGTTTTTGCCGTTGTGTTCATCGTTTTGTGGCTGATTCGAAAGGCTGAGCTGTCCCGTGTTCCAACAGCAAGCGCCGCAGCAGGCCTTGTGTTGATTGCAGGATTCTCACTAAAAGGGCCATCGGCGATTTATTGGAAATGCCTGGAAGATCATCGCTACTATTTTCTCCTGCGCTGGACCTGGTATGAATGGCTCGGAATCCTCGCGCCGTTTATCATTCTTTGGTGGTGCCGCAAAATCGCCGAGCGGCGTGGAAATTTTCTTCTTGCGCGCTTGTCATGGACGGTTTTTCTCTTCGAATTGATCTGTTTCATCGCAGGATTGATCGTCACGATTCCGCGGCAATTGGAAATCCTCGCGCCTTACCAGCCGATGCGCAGCTTGCAGCTGGTTTATTTGCTGATGCTACTGATCATTGGGGGACTCGCCGGAGAGCATGTGCTGAAGAAACATGCGCTCCGCTGGGCTGCGCTTTTCGTTCCGATAGCTGCCGGCCTGTGCATCGCGCAATTCAGTCTTTTTCCGGCAACGCGCCACGTGGAATGGCCTGGCGCAGCGCCGATCAATCCGTGGCTCGAAGGATTCGCGTGGATCCGCGAAAATACTCCCGCGAATGCGATTTTCGCCCTCGACCCCAATTACATGATTTTGCCGGAGGAAAATTTCCAGGGATTTCGAGCCGCAGCGCAGCGCAGCCGCCTTGCCGATGCGAAAAAAGATTGGAGCGACGCTGTCCTTTATCCGTGGCTTCCGCTCGCCGATGACGTGTTTGCGCAAACCCACGTTGTGGCCGACTGGAAGCAATTCGGCCCTGCCGATTTCGCGCGTTTGAAGCAGGCGTATGGCGTAACCTGGGCGGTCCTGCAGAAACCGGCATCGAGCACGCTGGACTGTCCTTACCAGAATGCCCTCGTCGAGGTCTGCCAAATCCATTGAGGTGTGAAAATAAAATTTTGCCCCGTTTATTCCAGCTTGTTCTATACTCCGCCGAGCGACAAAATTCCCTAGTGGATCATCAAAACCTTTCTGTGCGCGATGGGTTTTTCGATTATGAAAGATAGAACGTGCTGATGACAACTGCGCCTGCTGCAACGGAGAGATTGGGGTGCTTTCCCCATGCCCGCTGGACTGCGCGGCTGAAAGAACTCTCGCCCTTGTATCAGCAAGCGAAGCCTTTTCCGCACATTCATCTGGCTAATTTCCTCGACGCCTCAGCAGCGCAAGCAGCGGCCGGCGAGTTTCCGGAATCCTCCAGCGATGCCTGGATTCAATATAAGCACTTCAATGAAAACAAGTCTGGCCTGGCCAAGCGCGAGCTATTCCCGGAAATGCTCGGGAGGATGGTTGACGAATTGAACGGCCCGGAATTTCTGGAATGGCTTTCGAACCTCACGGGCATTCAGGATCTCGTTGCCGATCCGAGCCTTGAAGGAGGCGGTCTGCACCAGTCTTCGCGCGGCGGTTTCCTGAATCTTCACACCGATTTCACGATGCATCATCACAATAAGAATTGGAAGCGCAGAATCAATCTGATCGTGTACCTGAATCCAGGATGGGATCCGGATTGGGGCGGCGCGATCGAGCTTTGGGATGCTCACATGAAGGAGTGCTGTGCGAGCGTGCCTCCGCTGCTGAATCACGCTCTGATCTTCAGCACCGTTGACCCTTCGTATCACGGATTCCCCGAGAAGCTTCGCTGCCCGGAAGGTGTTTCGCGCAAAAGCCTGGCCCTTTATTACTACACGGTTGAAAATGACTCGGCTTTCGTCAGCCGTTCGACGAATTATCAGGCGCGCCCGACGGACAGCAAGACAAAATCAGCGCTCATCTGGCTCGACAAAAAAGCTGTGCATCTTTATTCACGCGCGAAGGAAAAATTCGGCATCAGCGATCATGCCGCCAGCAAGATTCTCGATTTCTTCTCTCGGAAGAAATAGGCGAGACCACGCGGTCACCGGCTCTCAGCCGCCAACTGTTTCAAATACCGTCCAACTGCTTCTTGCCAGGACGGCAGCAGCTCCATTTTTTCGCGCTTAAGGCGCGCGTTCTCAAGCTGAGAATTCCGCGGACGGCGCGCCGGCCGATTCGTCTCCGCGCTGGAAACCGGTATCACTGGAGTGTTTTCGCATCCAGCCTGGCGCAGAATTTCCTTCGTAAACTCAATGCGCGAAGTAAAACCCTGGTTCGTCAGATGGTAGATTCCGTAGGGCCCTCGCCGCAAAATTCTCCCAATTCCGGCTGCGGCATCGAAGGTGTAAGTCGGCGCAAACCTCTGATCTTTGACAATTCTGAGCGGTTGCCCCTTCCGGCCTGACCCCGTAACCAGCGACACAAAATTGTTCCGATAAGGCCCGAAAACTCCGCACACGCGGACAATCCACGAGCGATCCAAACGCCTTTGAACTTCCCACTCTCCCTCAAGCTTGCTGCGGCCGTAAACACTGAGCGGCCGCGGCTCGTCTTCTTCTATATATGGCTCGGCCTTTTCGCCGTCGAACACGTAATCTGTGCTGATGTGCATCAGCGGAATATCGAATTCGCGGCACAGCACCGCCAGATTTCTCGGCCCCTCTGCATTCACGCGAAAAGCGAGTTCTTTTTGCGTTTCGCAAGCATCCACGTCGGTGAATGCAGCGGCATTGACCACCACATCCGGCCGCTCCGCTTCCAAAATCCCGCGCATCTGTTTTTCATCGGTGATGTCGGCTTCCGCGTGACTTGCGCCAATGACCTGTTCACGAGGCGGGAGCACTTCCGCGATGGCGCGCGCCAGCATTCCTTGTTTGCCGGTGAGGAATATTTTCAAGGGATTTCAGAGTTGCGCCAGAGTGGCGCGGCGCTTGACGTAGAATTTTTCGTAATATTCCTGATATTCGCCGCTCGTCGCTTCGCGCACCCAGTCTCCATTGGTGCGATACCATTCGACGGTATGCTGCAATCCGGTTTCCAGATCCACTTGCGGCTCC
>JASHYE010000298.1 GCA_030043155.1 Candidatus Acidiferrales bacterium
GGTGAACTAAAGGGCATTTCCGACAGAGCAGTTGCATTTGAAGATTCCTATGGAACCATACGGGTTCTTGATGTTGGTCCCTGTATGCGAGGCGAGACGCAACTCATAGTCAAAATCGTTCGGCAGTGATGTTTATAACCGAGGCGTCCGGCAGCCACGCAATAGCAATTAGTGCCGTAAGTCTTCGCGGGTGTACAAGAAGTTTAGATCCAGCGCCCAAGCAGAGCCATTACAAGCCTGGCGGGTGGCCCAGGTTAGATTTCGATTTTTCGGGTGCCCCATCGCTCGGTGTATGAGCGTGGGGCTTTGCGCTATCCCTCCATGCCCAAGGCTCGGTCTGCGAGCGTTGGATTGGCTTACTTAAAGAAGTGGGAACAATTTGGGAACAAAACCCGCCTCGCAGGGCCATATTTTCCCACTTTCTGCAAAATGCAAGGGCAAGACAAGCCACAGCTTAGGAATTTGACTTCTTTATCTCATAACCCGGAGGTCGTCGGTTCAAATCCGGCCCCCGCAACCATTTTCACTTGACGATTTTCACTGTGATCGTTACCACGCAGATTCCATTCGCCTTCCCCTTCATATACAGTCCTTCGCCACTCGATTGCGGGTGCGCCATGGACTCCGGGAACAATTCCCAACTGGCCCTAGGAGTATGTTCGTGTCGGCGGTTCAAATCCACTCGCGACTTTGGGACGGTAGCTGGCGTTTTTTGCTGCGCGCCGTAACCCACCGGGACACGAACCTGCGGCTCATGCGCGACTCGTCAGCGCTGCGCCAAGGGCGCGGCTGAGGTATCTTCTCGTGCGCCGGAAGCGCGATTTTCTGTCTCTGATCAGCAACGATGACTCGAAGCCCCAATAAGATCTCACTCGTCTGGCATCGTGCTGAGGACGTGCCGAGCCGGGCTCATGGCCTTAAATGATTGGAACTTCCTATAAAGATCGCGGGAATATAAGTGAACTCGTGTGCTGGACGAAGACTGCTTTGGTAAGGGCCGGTGACATCACGGCTCGCTTATGATGCAATGAAATAGTTGAGTCGGATGTGCCAATCATAATCGTATCCGCTCCTCAGTGTTTTTCAAACATCGTCACGCGGAGCAGGCCACGGTCGGCATGCCAAATCGGGGATTTGTGGCGCAATTTGAATTCCTCAAGTTCGCTGCGTTTGTTGTCTGCCTTGCGTTGTCTCCCACAATATTTGCGCAGCAAGCCCCGCTGGTAACCGGGACTGTCACGGGCATAGTTCGGACCGCTGAGGGAGCTGCGGTTCCCGGCGCGATGCTCAAGCTCACAAATATTCAAACGCACAAAGTATGGGTGAGCTGGAGCGATGAGTCGGGCAAATTCGAAGTGCCCAATCTTCCGGCTGGCCCCTACTCGATCGAGACAAGTCAGTTGGGATTCGTGACGGCCACAACGCAAGCACAGGTTTCCGCAGCGGCGCCGGCAAAAATCGAAATTGCTCTTCGCGTCGCAACGCTTGCGGAATTGCAGCCGCAGCCCGGCAATGCGTCCGGTGCGCGTCCTGCGATGAATCCGCGCTTCGGAGGCGCAGGCCGTGCGGGCCGCAATTCGCCGCTTCCTCCCGGTGTTCTAAACGCGCTGAATCAGGGATCGCAGAGCGGATTTACGCAGACCGATCTCACCGGGGAAGCGGGCGCTCAAAGCCAAGAAGAATCTGCGAATACTGGCGAAATGCCTGTGAACGCAGATGCAGCAGGCTCATCTTCCAGCTCATTTCTGCTGCAGGGGACTATTGGCCAGGGACAGGGCGGAGCAAATGGCGCGCAGGCGTTCGGCGGTTTTGGCGGGTTCGGAGGGTTTGGGCAACTCCAGGTGGGATCGCTCGCGCCGGGAGTACCGGGCGGACCCGGAGGCATCGGAGGTCCGCGCACCATGGGCGGGCCGGGTGGTCCGCCGGGTGGCGGCTTCGGTCCCGGTGGCGGCTTCGGACCCGGAGGTGGTCCCGGCGGCGGTCGGGGAGGGTTCGGTGGCGGCGGAGGCGGCATGTTTGGCGGGCGCGGTGGCCGGCTCGCGCGTCAAGCTGTAAACCGCGTGCGCTTCAGCTTTTACGACCGTTACGAAAACTCCGCGGCGGATGCCCAGCCATTTTCTCTCACCGGCAATCAATTTCCGAAGACCAGCCACTATGACGAGCGCGTCGGCGGGAACGTCGGCGGCCCGCTGATTATTCCGCACATCTACAACGGCAGCGACAAAACCTATTTCTTCGTGAACTATCAGCACGAGACGGACAAAAGTCCTGTTGATACGTTTTCCACCGTGCCGACGTTGGCTGAGCGCGGCGGCGATTTTTGCGGCCTCGGAATCACTCTTTACAATCCTTATTCAGACCTTTCCGGCGAATCAGGCCCGCGCACTCCGCTGGGAACAAACGGCTGCCAGATTCCGTCCGGCATGATCAACAGTGCTGCGCGAGGTTTGCTGGACTACGTTCCGTTGCCGAATGTTCCGGGGCAGACCGTGCAAAATTACGTCCTCAACACCACAGAGCCCGAGAATACAGACCTGTTGAACGCACATATATTGCATACCATCAATGGGCAGTTCAGCCTGAATGGCGGGTACAACTTCAATTCGGAGCGGCAGCAGACCTTCGGGAGTTTCGCGGACATCCTGGGCCAGCAATCCACGCGCAGCCAGAATGTGGATTTAAGCTTGATCCACAATTGGTCGTCGCATTTCGTGGAAGACAGCCATCTGAATTGGAGCCGCAATCGAGTCCAACTGCTCAGCGACAACGCTTATGTGAACAATGTCGTAGGGGATTTGGGAATCACCGGAGTCTCGACCCAGCCGATCGACTACGGAATCCCGCAGGTCAGCTTCACGAATTTTTCCAGCTTGAATGATCCCGTTCCTTCGCTGGTCAGGAATCAAACGTTGCGTTACAACGACGGCTCAACATGGGTACACAAAAACCACACGCTGAAATTTGGCGGCGAAGTTCGGCGCATCCAATTGAACACCGCTTCCGATCCTACTCCCCGCGGTGATTTCATATTCACCGGCTTGATGACCAGCCAATTGGCTTCGAATGGACAACCCGAGGCGAACACGGGAGATGACCTCGCCGATTTCCTGCTTGGACTTCCGTATAACACCAAGACGCAGTACGGAAATCCCAATTCCTACTTTCGCAGCTGGGGATTTGTTACTTACGCCCAAGATGACTGGCGCGTGGAGAAGCGCTTCACTGCTTTCTATGGCCTGCGATACGAGGCCGTCACGCCGCCGGTGGAACTGTACAATCAAATCGCGAATCTGGATCTGAACGCGACGGCAACAGCCGTCGACGTTGTCACTCCCAATGAAACGGGAACATACGATGGCGCGTATCCACGCGCATTGGTGCACGGCGATTACGATAATTGGGCGCCACGAATCGGCATCGCTTGGGATCCCGGAGTGAAGCCGAGAACCATTGTCCGCGCTGGTTACTCCGTTTTCTACAATGAATCGGCTTACAACACACTGGCGCAGAGCTATCTCGCCTATGAGCCGCCATTCTCGGTGGCGCAGAACTGGATTACCTCTGCTTCGCAGGTTCTAACGCTACAGAACGGTTTCCCCGGAACAGCGCAAACTTCAGGAACAACGATCCGCAATACGGGCGGTATCGACCCGTTTTACCGCGACGGACACGCGCAAATTTGGATGCTGGGCACAGAAACTTCTTTCACGCAGGATTGGCTGCTGGACTTGACGTACACCGGCACAGCAGGAGGAGACCTCGATTTGTTGCGCGCTCCGAACCGCGCTCCTCTCGGCACGCCCCCCACCGAGACGCAAACGGATCTGGCAATTCCATACGCCACCAGCTTCTACTACGATCAATCCGGCGCGCACTCGCTCTACAATGCTCTGCAAGTGCGCGTTGTGCATCGTTACACGCATGGGCTTTCGCTTCAGGGTGTCTACACGTTTGGCAAGTCACTGGACAACGCAAGCACAATCGGGGGCACAGCTCCGGTCGTCGTGCAACAGGACGGTAATTATGCAGCGGAGTACGGGCGCTCCTCATTTGACGTTCGTCACCAGGTACGGTTCTTCTCGGTTTGGGAACTTCCCTTTGGCGAACGCCACCGCTATGGCGACCGTGGCTGGGCCGAGCATGTTTTCGGCAATTGGCGGCTGCAGAACATAATTACCTGGCAGTCCGGTTTGCCGGAGACCGTCCTGCTGGGCGGTACCGCTTCCGATAACGGAACAGGTGCGAGCTATTCGCTGCGCGCCGAGCAGGTCGGCAATCCCAACTATGGCCTTTGCGGAGGCTCGCAAGCCAACTTCTTTAATACCGGCGCGTTTGTCACGCCGCCGCTGGGCGTATATGGCGATGAGTCGCGGGGCGCCGTGAACGGGCCTTGCTCATTCGACTGGAATGCCTCCCTCGCAAAATCCTTTCGCTATGGTCCGGAGCAGAGGCATCATGTCGATGTGCGCTGGGAAGTGCAGAACGTAGGCAATCACGTCAATTTCAGCGGCATTTCCACCCTGCTGGGTTCGTCTACGTTCGGGCGCATCACAAGCGCTGGAACGATGCGGACCATGGACGTCATGCTGCGCTACAACTTCTGATGACAAAGCGAATTCGCCAAATCGTCGCGGTCGGCGCCATCGCCGGATTTTTATCGGCATCGACGCCGGTCCATGCTCAGCAACATCCTCAGCCCCCTGCGCCATCACAAGCCGTTTCTGTCCTCCATTCGGAGTCGAATCTCGTGCGCATCGATGTGGAAGTCGATGATAGTTCGGGTAAACCGATTACCGGCCTGCAAGCATCGCAATTTTCCATCACTGATAACGGCAAGCCCCAGCAGATCACAAATTTTTCGTATGCGGACATTGAAAAAGTTGAAACCGCAGGCGTTGAAAACGCTAAACCTATAGTTGTGCCCGTCGACAGTGATGCGCCCGAGGCTTCTGCAGACGTGAGTGATGCCGTGCGCAATCATCGCATGACTGTGCTGTTCTTCGATTTGACGTCCATGGAAACCGATGATCTCACTCGGGCCCACGATTCCGCGCTCAAATTCGTTCGCAAGCAAATGACTCCCGCCGATCTTGTTGCTGTGATCACATTTTCATCTCGCCTCTCGGTCCTGGCGAATTTCACGAATGATCACGCCGTTCTGGAGAAGGCCATCGCGCAGATTGTTCCCGGCGTTTCCTCGGATCTGGCTTCTCCTCTCTTTGCCGCCGCCCAAAATGGCGAGACTTCCGTGCAGGAGTACACGGGAGCCGCATACACGCCGGATGAAACGGAATTCAACGTCTTCAATACGGATCAAAAACTCGCTGCTGTCGAAGGTCTCGCCGACGTGCTTGGGGCAATCCCGGGACGCAAGGCTATGGTCGAGTTCACTGGCGGTCTGACGCAAACGGGAGAGGAAAACCGCGCGGAGCTTCGCGCCGCGACTGACGCTGCTAATCGCGCCGATGTCTCCATTTATTCCATCGATGCTCGCGGCCTTTTCGCGCTGCCGCCGGGTGGCGATGCCACCACCGACGCAGCTACCGGCACTTCCATGTTCAGCGGCGCTTCGGTCTATCATCAGACGGATCAGCGGGAAGATTCGCGCGATACTCTGGCAACTCTGTCTACGGATACGGGAGGCAAAGCCTTTTTCGATCTCGGAGATTTAAGCGACGCCTTTCCGCAAATTCAGAAAGACAACGGCGGATACTATCTCGTTGGATATAGCCTGGCCGCCGGCGTGAAACGCGATGGCAGTTGGCACACCATTCGCGTAAAGGTGAATGCGCGCGGCGCTCGCGTCCGCTATCGCACCGGCTATTACGCCCCGAAAGATTTTCAGCATTTCGCATCCGAAGACCGCAAAGAACAGCTTGCCGAAGCGATGGATTCACCGGACCCGTACGTCGATTTGCCGATCGCCGTCGAAACCGCGGCTTTCCGCCTGAACGATCGCCAGATTTATGTGCCCATCGCCGCCAAAATTTCGTCCAGCGCGCTGCAATGGGCCGAAAAGCGCGGCGACCGCGAAGCCAGTTTCGACTTTGCCGCGGAAGTTCGCGCGTATCCCGCAGGACAAGTCGTCGCCCAGTTGCAGGACACTATTCACGTGAAGCTGGGCGCGGAGCGCTATCAGCAAGTAAGCAGCAGCAACCTTGTGTACGAAGGCGGCGTCGTGCTCAGTCCCGGAAAATATCGTTTGAAGTTTCTTGCGCGAGAAAACGAAATGGGGCACATCGGCAGTTTCGAAACGGATTTAATTCTGCCGCCTCGTCCTGTCGCGCGACTCTCCATGAGTTCCGTGCTTCTCTCGAACGAGTTGGTGCCGATCGCGAAAAGCTCCGAAGTTCAAACAAAGGAGCAGGGCCGTGTCGCAAGAATCAGCAGCACACCGCTCGAAATGAACGGTGAAAGGATCATTCCGAGCGTCACACGCCTGTTTACCCAGCAGCAAACGCTTTACATATTTTTTCAGGCGTACTATCCAGACGGAGTTGAAGCAAGGCAATTGCGCGGCGGACTGATCTTTTTTCGCGACGGTGAGCAAATCAAGGCCACGCCTCTGTTGATGCCCACCGGTGTCGATTCGGAAACCCGCACAGCGTCATTCCGCATCAGCCTGCCGCTCTCGCAATTGCCGCTTGGCCGATATTCCGTGCAAGCAGTGGTCGTGGGCGCTGGAACGCAGCATGCTGCATTCGGCCGCGCCTATCTCGCGCTGCTGCAGCCAGTGGCCGCGTCAGGCACAGCCACTCCCTAATCTCAGCGTAACGTCGCAGATTCTTATCATTCTTAGCGGGGACGCTCCGCAATTGCGTCTCACTCCCTCCGCAGTTACAATCCCTGCGCTCGCCGTCAACGCAGCATTTGGAGGAAAATGCCGATGCACCGTTCGCCGATTACTGACCGTGCAAAGGACCAGACGCGCACCGCCGCTGCAAAATTCGCCGCATACGCGATCGCTCTCTGCGCGGCGCTCGCGATTTGCGCCGCATCTGTTTCCACCGCGCCGCGCCCGCAAGCCGGCGGCGCGATGGCGCGTATCAGCTTCGGCTCAGACCTCAGTTCCACCCCGCTCGACGGCCGCGTTTACATTGTCTTTTCCGTCAACCAAGATAATCCGCGCATGGGCGTCGTGGAAAGAGAAGTCGAATCCGCACAAGTTTTCGGCGCGGACATTGACGGCCTCGCGCCAGGACAGTCCGCCACGAT
>JASHYE010000299.1 GCA_030043155.1 Candidatus Acidiferrales bacterium
CCGCGCTCAGCGCATCGCGATGGTCCATCAGGAAAGCAATCTGCTCTTTCCTCTGCGCGTTTGGGAATATGTCCTCCAAGGGCGTTATCCCTACGGCCGCCGCTTGCGCTTCGAAAACGAAGCTGATTGCCTCATGGCTGAAAAAGCGCTCGCGCAAGTCGGTGCCGAGCATCTCACCGACCGCCCCATGGACGAAATTTCCGGCGGCGAACGCCAGCGTGTCGTCCTCGCCCGCGCTCTCGCGCAGCAGCCGCAGGTTCTCCTTCTTGACGAGCCCACGCGTTATCTCGACATCGGCGGCAAAGTCGAATTGATGCGCCGCCTGCGCACCCTTTCTCAGGAAAATCGCTACACCGCCGTGGTGGTTACGCACGAGCTGAATCTCGCCGCGGAATTTTTCGACGCCATTGTTTTATTGCAAGGCGGCAAATGCGTCGCCGCTGGAAAACCCGAAGATGTCTATCGCCGCGACCTGCTCGAAGAGGTTTTCAGGACGCCACTCGAAATCGAGAAGAGCGCCTCTGGCCGCCCGCGCGTGATTCTCCGCGGCGACTCCGAATCATCGGCGGAACAATTGACCAAACCTGGTGAGAACCACAGCCCTGGCGGCGTGGGCACAAATTTTCCTTAGGCCAGTTTTAGCCAGAACACTGATTCACCGGCGCAGTTAAGCAATCGAATGAGCCCAACTTGCACCGGAAGATTCACCACGAAACTCCGTGCACGGGAAGGCGGTGAAAAGCCGCCGCCGCTGCGCGACTGTAAGGCGGAAATTTTCGGGCGCGTGTCACTGCGCCGGCGCTTCGTCGAACCAGACGCAACGCCGTCGTGGGAAGGCCACGCCAGCATTATCCCGCCGAGCCAGGAGACCGACGGAGTTTCGATCTCGCGAAGTAAAGCCGCTGCGCATCTTCCATCGCAGCGCACTTGCTTCCGGGACAGCCTTCACACTCCCGCGCCAGAGGGAGTCGGAGGACAAAAATGAAAACCCGCGCTCGTCTGCTGCTTCCTTTCAGTTTTTTTGCCGTTCTGCTTTCCAGTTTTTCCGTTTTCGCCCAAACACAATCGAACGCCGTTCTTTCCGGACACCTCACCGATCGCTCCGGCGCAGCCATCGCAAACGCGCAAATCGTCGCGCAGCCGTCCGCGCGCGCGCAAAACGAAATTCGTGCCACGTCCAACTCTGACGGCTCCTATTCGCTCGCGCTTCCGCCCGGCTCGTATCGCCTGCGAATAACCAGTCCGCAAATGGCCGGCGTTGAGCAGCAATTCACGCTGCGCGAAGGCGAGCATCGCGAATGGAACGTGCGCATGGAACTCGCGCCGCTCTCCTCGAAAGTCATCGTCTCTGCGCAAGCCGAACCTGTGCCGGCAAACACTGTCGCTGCTCCTGTTACTGTCATCACGCGCGAGCAAATCGACCAGCTCCAGGCCATCTCTCTCGCTACTCTGCTTTCGTCGACGCCCGGAGCCGCGATCGCCCGTCTCGGCCCGCTCGGCGGCATCGCTTCATTCTTTCTCGACGGTGGCAATTCCGATTTCACCAAGTTTCTCGTCGACGGCACTCCCATCAACCAGCCCGGCGGCGACATCGACCTCTCGAATCTCGACGTCACCAACGTCGACAAAATCGAAATCGTCCACGGCGCCTCCAGCGCGCTTTTTGGTTCCGATGCCGTTGACGGCGTCGTCCAAATTTTCACTCATCAGGGCGACACCGAAACGCCTGCCATCACGCTTCTCGGCGAAGGTGGCACATTCGAAACCCAGCGCGAAGAAGCCGACATGAGCGGCGTCCTCGGCAAATTCGATTACGCTCCGTCGATTTCTTACTTCAATAGCGACGGCCAGGGACCCAATGACCGTTTCCGCGACACAACTCTCTCCGGAAACTTCGGTTGGAAATTCAGCAACACCGATCAGCTCCGGCTGTCCGTCCGCAACTCGGATAGCGACGCGGGCCAGCCCGGCCAAACTCTTCTCGAGCCGCCGCTCCTCGGCCAATCGGGAGATCTCCACGATTTTTCCGCCAATCTCAGCTGGGATTTCTCGGCTGGCACGCACTGGGAAAATCACCTGGCAGGCACGGAATCGTATTTTTACGATTTCATCATCGACATTCCTGCTTTCACTGAGATCAATGAACTCAACCGCGCCGGCTTCGAAGGCCAATCCACTTATCTCAACGGCCCGCTCGGCGTTTCCCTCGGCTACAACTACGAAGTCGAAAATGGCCAGGTCGCAGGCCCCGACGAACGCCGCAACAACCAGGCTGGCTACATCGAAACTCATTACCAGTTCACCCGCCGCCTCACCGCCATCGCCGGAGTCCGCGCGGAAGATAACGCCAGCTTCGGCACGCGTGTCGTTCCGCGCACCGGCCTGGCCTATGCCGCGCATTACGGAAACGACGGCTTCTGGGATGAAACTCGCCTCCGCGCTTCCTGGGGCCTGGGAATCAAGGAGCCGGATTTCGTGGACTCTTTTGAGAACGATCCATGTTTTCCCGGCAATCCCAATCTCGCGCCTGAGCGCAGCGACACCTTCAACGCTGGAATCGATCAGGATTTCGCGCACGAACGCGTGAAATTTTCCGAGACCTTTTTTCGCAACGAATACTACGACATCGTCAGCTTCGCCTCGTGCTTTCCCGGCTCTCCTTGCGGCTTCCCTATTCCGTCTACGTGCACGCCCGCAGACGAAGAGGCCGAAGGCGGTTTTGGCACATTTTTTAACACCGACGCCGCGCGCGCCTACGGTGCCGAAACCACCATCGAAGCCCATCCTCGTTCTTGGCTCAGCCTCTTCGGCCACTACACCTACGACGACACGCTCGTCTTGAAATCGCCCAACGCATTCGATCCCACGGAAACGCCCGGCAACCGCCTTTTCCTGCGGCCGATGAATTCCGCGAACTTGATTCTCAACGCCTCGTATCGCCGCATAAACTGGAA
>JASHYE010000035.1 GCA_030043155.1 Candidatus Acidiferrales bacterium
AGCTTACAAGATTGACACAGCTAATTCGGGACCAGGAGGTCGGTGAAGGCGCGAGGTCCCTCGACTCCGCTCGGGATTTCGGCTGGCGGCTCAGACGCCGCCAAAACGCCTCAAGTTCAAATCCACTCGCCCCGACCACTTCGAATGCGTCGAAGTTGAATTGCCTTTCTCACCAGGAGTATCAAATCTTGAAGCCGAGGCCGGCGCGTTTGGACCACGTGCGGGCAGCATCGTCCGAAGCTGCTGCGCGTATCGATCTTTGAAAGCTCCTGCGGCCACGCGTTCCAGACCAGATGGAAAAAGTTGAAGCATCGGTTCCAAAGGGCGGGATCGCTGAACGGGAATAGGTCGGGAATATAAGGCCGAGCTTGATCATTCTCCGACGCAGTGGGACTTGTAATCCTCGTCGCATTCACTGCCGGCTGGGGACGGGTTCAAAGCTGGGGCAAACCTAACGATTTGCGATAGCGGAGATATTCGGCCGCGGGCATTTGTACGAGGAGCGGATGATCGTGTGGATCGAGCCAGCGAAGCAGGAGACGGATGTTGGATTCGGTCATGGCGGTGCAGCCGACAGTGCCGACGGAGCCGTGGGACTGGTCATGCCAGATGTGAAGGAAGACGCAGGATCCGGCTCCGGGCTTGACCGTGTCGCTATTGTTAGCAACGAAGACACCGAATCGATACGCGCTGATGCTCCGCATTTGTTCCGCACTATGCCAATCCTTCGCCACTTCCAAGGAATCGACGAGCGTGTTGTAGTGCGTCGACTGGGGATCGTCGGGGCAGACGACTGTAGGGGTCAGGACGCGGAAGGGCAAGCGGGTATTGGTTTTTGAGAAGCCGAAAGCATAAGGAAGGGCGAAAACGCCAGCGGGCGATTTGCCGTCCCCTTCGCGCTTGACGGGATCGCCGGGAGCGGGTTGGATGGGGACGAGGCCGAGACCCCAGGCGAGACCAGCCTTGCCAACAACGACGGGGAAGCTCGGACCGACTTTGGTGTAGCGGCCATCGTGCCAGTCAAAACGTTGGGCGACACCCTGGACCGCCTCCCAATTCTTGGTGGTGACGACGATGAGTTGGCGATGCTGGGCGGGAACGAACGAGAGAAAAGCGAGGGCGATAGCGAGAAAATTCATGACTCCTCCGTTCCGGCGCGAAGCGAAACAATTGGCGCCGCCAGGACAGAGTATAGCCAGGTTCGACTTAGGTTCGACGGGTAGTATTGAAAAAAACTCGGGGTGTCTTCGTGGATTCTGGGTTGGCTCCTGTCGGGTATATGTGGCATCAACGGCAGTCGATTCCGTGGGTGCAAAGTGAACCTCAGCATTCCTCAGGAAACAAAGGCACAGCCGACACGGCTACGGCCTTCCTCGGCGGGCAGAACATAGACTTTTCGGAGATTCACGCGGAGCGGCGGAAGGATTGGTACGTGCAGCACAACGAAGAAAGAGGCTGGCAATTCCTCCGCGTCCTTTACGGAGATACATAATCCGCCGGTGCACAGGTCGATTACAGGAGCAGTTTTCTCGCCTTCTCCCGAGAAAGCCGCATATGCGCGCGTACCCGCTAGTGAAACTCTCTCCCACTTGCGCTGCTGGCGGTACATCTTTGCTTCAGAAATCGGCAGGACGTCTTTAGGGCGCTGCGCCATTTTGGGTGCGGGATCAGTTTGTTCGCGCTCGGCCGGTCGAGTTTGGGCTGCTGCTGCTGACGATTGCGCTGTAGTCGCTTCGGTCACGCGTTTTATTTCAGGAGTATGTTCATTCGCTGTGTTTCGAGGTGGCGTGCGATGCGAATGCGAAGCACCCTTATGTTCGTACAGACGCTTGTCGGCAAGATTCAGCAACGCGTCTTTCGTCTTACCATCCTGAGGTTGAACGGCAATGCCGTAGTCAATGGTGACGGGGACGTCGAGCTTAAGTGACACTGTCTCGCCTTCAAAATTGGTTCGCAGGCGATCGCAAAGCGTCGTTGATTGTTCCGTATCAGCCTGAGGTAATAACAGCGCAAATTCGTCTCCGCCGATTCGAAAGGCAAAGTCTGAAGCGCGGAGATTTTTTCTCAAAGTCGCCGCGGCAAGCTGCAAAACCTTGTCGCCCTGCAAATGGCCATAACGATCGTTCACTTCTTTCAGCCGGTGGAGATCAAGCAGAACCAGGGCCAGGTGCTGGCCATACCTCTCAGCACGATTAAATTCCTTTTCACAATACTCCTCAAATAAGCGCCGGTTATAAAGTCCCGTGAGGGCATCTGTAGCCGCGCTCAGTTGCAGCTTCTTGAACTCATCGTACTCCATGAGAATGGGCACTCGGAGGAGAGCAGTCGAAGCCAACACTTGGACGATCACTGTTTTGAGCGCGACGGGCTTGCTGAGAAGTTCTTGCAACTCTCTTCGGCGATCGAGAGCCTGCTTCCAATATTCGAGACTTTGCGATGGAGTAAGATCGACACGCGCAGTAGATTTGAAAAACTGCTGAAGAAACGCGGCACGAGCACTCTCCTCTGTATTGTCGAGAATCTCGACAAGGAGATCCCAGAGCGAATCGTCCGCCTGAGGCGGTACCTTCGACTCCGATGGCTGGGGCATTAGAGTCTCAGTTTGTCTCGTTTCGGAAAGAATACAAATGACGCACCACGGACTGCTCCATGCGGGGACACGTTAAGCTTAGCAATGGGTGGGCCAATGCTCAACAGAAATGTTAACCCTGGGCTGCGCGTATGTCGCTGAAATTAAGGGAAATCTGCTTGGAGTTTGGAGCTCTGCTAAGCTCAAAGAAAAGGGGATTGGAAAACAATTTCCACTTGCAGCGCAAACTTGCAGATACTCTAGTCCAATGGCCTCAGAAATTCGACCGAAGCTACCTCGATTTCGTCGCTTCGATCAATTCGGCGCACACGCGCGGAAATCGGGCCAGTCCCGCACTCCGTGAACTTGGGGGAAGGAGGAAGAGGTGCTGGTACCGTAAGATACAGAATCTCTTGATATTGCAAAGGCCTTGGACTGACAATTCTCGCGCCAGAGCAGCTAATGTCCAGCGTTTTCGCAAGTTCAAGGAACTCATTTCCAGACGCATCCGTTCCGCGGATAAAAAGGGGAATCTGCAGACGAATTCGATGAAATCGCCGCCGCTCAGTTATGTTTCCGCTCGAATTGAGCTGCTTCTCGATCAGTTGTGTCGGCATTCTCGAAACCCCAGTTTTAGTACTGCGATAACTAGCAATTACATGGCTACTTTCCGGTTTATTTTGAAGATCATAAGCCACTAAGAATCAGCCTGATAGCCTAGGCGTGAAGCCGCCAAACAGGTGAGGCCATTTGGTCGCTCCAAAAGAGCGCATTTCTTTGCATTTTAAGTGCAAAGCAAACGCCTTTCCCATTGACGTTCGAAGCCGGCTTTGCCACCATCCAATCCCAGAAAGCTGTTCTTAGGTCACTGGCTTACAGAGGACGCGGAGGCAAATGGCAGGAGACAGGGCCAGTTCGATGGAAACCCATGCAACGGGCAGCACCCTGTTTGGGTTGATGTCCAGCCTACTGGATGCTGTAGACAAGCCGTTGCTCGTTTCTGACCGGGGCGGACGGATTCTTTTTGCAAACCTCCATGCGCAGGATGCTCTTAGCTGGAAGGACGACCCTGATGAAGCGAGGAGAAACCTGTTCCGGGATGTGTTGCACGTTGATTCAAAGGGATTATTCGGACAACTTGAGGGCGGCGAACAAGAAGTGAACCTGCCGGTTGAGTCTGCCTATGGTCCGGCGCGGGCACGAATTCGATGGCTGCCTGAACCGGACTGGCTTGTAGTTTTTGCCGAGCCTGCACCCGTCGAGGTCCCTATAAATCAAGATCAAATGCGCCAGACGGTAAATGATCTTTTGCAGGAAAGAGAGATAACCTACCGCAATCTTTTGGCGGCATATTTGCGGCTTCAAGAGGTGAACCGCCAGAAGACCGTGTTTCTCGGTTCGGCTGCTCATGAGCTGAAGACTCCGTTGGCAGTGATGAAGGGCTATTACGATTTGTTGCTCTCTGGGTCACTGGGCCACTTGGCTGAAAAGCAGCGTGAAATCCTGCAGGAATCAAAGCAAAGCTGTGATCGGCTGGTGCGGCTGGTATCGACTTTTCTCAACTACACGGCGCTTGAGAGCGGTAAACTCGTCTTGCAATTTCAGGATAATGACATTCGTGACTGTCTCAACGATGTAGTGGTTCGGTGGAATGAAGCATTCCAGCGCGCCAATGTTCATTTCGAGACGCAGTTTGACGAGCAGCTTCCTGTGTTCAAGTTTGACTATCCAAAAATTCAACAATGCGTGACGAACTTGGTCGACAACGCCTTGAAGCACACTCCCAAGGGAGGAAGAGTGCTGCTTGGAGCGAAGCCGCATTTCTGGGAGCGACGCGTTACGCCTGCGGCTGCCCCGAAAGAGGAGAGAAGGTCTACGCGAAGACCGCATCCAAATAGCGTGCTGATCTCTGTTGCGGACACAGGCGTGGGCATCAGCGCTGAGTATCACCAAGAGATATTTGAAGATTTTGTCCGGGTCGATCCGTCGTCCTCAGGCATGGGACTCGGCTTGGCCATCACAAAACGACTCATCCAGGCGCACCATGGGAAGATATGGGTGGATAGCGAGCCGGGACGAGGTAGCTCATTCAAGTTTCTGCTGCCAACGAAAGTCGAGGCTTATGGATATGCGTAATGGGGATCGGATCCCTAAGGAAACTCCAGAAAAGGAGCGAGTTCTTATCATCGACGACGAGCCGAGCATTCGGAAGTATCTACACACGCTGCTCGAAGTCGATGGATATGAGGTCTCGACAGTCGTCAGCGGCAACGATGCACTCGAAGTGATCGGGAGCGGCGCGCGACCGGACTTCATCATTCTTGACGTCTTGATGCCCGAAATGGATGGCCTGGAAACTCTGCGAAGGCTCATGGCAGTGGATCGCGGACTCAACGTCATTATGCTTTCTTGTTCCAATGAAGTGAGCACTGTAGTGGAAGCCATTAGATTGGGCGCCCACGACTACCTGACGAAACCGTTCGAAAAGCCGGAATTGGACGCGGCGCTATTGAAATGCCGCCAGAAAAAAGATCTGAAGGCGGAAAATCAGGCGCTGCGCGAGTATTGTGACCAGCTGACTGAAGATCTTTCCTTCCTGGCGGCAAGCCAACAAATGCTCAAGATCCGCCAGCAGATCCTACAAATTGCGCCGGTGGACGTTCCGGTTTTCATTAGCGGCGAAAGCGGAGTCGGTAAAGAAGTCGTCGCTCGAATGATTCATCTGCGTTCGAGCCGGCGGAATCAGGCATTCGTCAAAGTGAATTGCGCCGCCCTTCCGGGAGAGCTGCTCGAATCCGAGCTCTTTGGTTTTGAACAGGGCGCTTTCACTGGTGCGGTGCGCGCAAAGCCTGGCAAATTCGAATTAGCGAATAAGGGAACGATATTTTTGGATGAAATCGCGGAAATGAGCCCGCATCTTCAGGCAAAGCTCTTGCACGTTCTGCAGGATAACCAATTTGCTCGCTTGGGCGCCCGCGGCGCAATTCAAGTGGACGTGCGCGTATTAGCCGCAACGAATGTGCAGGTCCAAGAGGCGATGCGTTCGGGCCGCTTCCGTGAGGACCTCTACTATCGGCTGAGTGTTCTCTCGCTGCACATCCCTCCGCTGCGCGAGCGCAGTGATGAGATTCCTATGCTTTTCCGGCACTTCCTCGTGAAGTATGCGGATAAATTCCAGAAGACTGTCCCAGATCCGCCTGCGCACGTAATCGAAGCGGCGCTACGCTATACTTGGCCGGGCAACCTCCGGGAGCTTGAAAATTTTGTGAAGAGATATGTGATTTTGGAGGATAGCGATGGCAGTCTGCGCGAACTGCTCGAAATGACCGAGGCACGGCAACGGATCGCCCCAAAGGAAGAGACTGTAGCACCTCGCGAACAGGGCCTGAAGGCCCTGGTTCGTAGCTTGAAGGACGAGGCCGAAATGGAAGCGATCGCCGAGGCACTTGAGAAGACGAACTGGTGCCGCAAAGATGCAGCAAAATTGCTCGGCATTAGCTACAAGGCCTTACTTTATAAGATGCGACAGTTCAATTTGGATGGCGGAAGGGGCTCGCGTGGCATAGCCCCTGCGGTCCCCTCCGCGAAGGTTTCATAGTCCTAGTCCCTGCAAGTCATTGCATATTCAATGCACCCCGATGGACACGTTCCGACGCAGGATAGAATTCTCGCGGGAAGTACGATTTTGCTTGTTTCCGGCCTCGGATTCTGGCAAAAGCTATCGGCGGGAATTTAGTACTGTTCTGGTGGTGTGATAATGTCAGCAAAGGGTTTGCTGGTGTGGGGCAGCGCCTGACAATCCTTCGGACGTCGTGCAATTTCTAATTTCCTTTCTGAAACGAAGGGCATTTTGAGTGTAGCCTAGTTCGGTTTGGAAGCTTGATTGCTTCCTTGCACAACGATGCGGTGTAATCTGCACCCGTAGTGGAAGTTGAGAGGAGTATATGGGGATGACTGAGCGCCGCCTAGCTCGCCGCTATGATTTGGCCCTTCCAGTTGTCGTGCACCTAGCAGTGAACAGGGAAGCGCCTCACAACGGCCAGACTCGAGACATTTCCACGCGCGGCGTGTACTTTACTCTTCAAAAAGATTTGGTTCCCGGTACGGAATTGGATTTCACTCTCACTTTACCAGCGGAGATTACCCAGGGTACGGAAGTGTTCGTCAGGGCACATGGCCGGGTTGTCCGCGTGGATAAGGATAACGAGCCAGACGCGACCGCAAACGTGGGCGTGGCCGCGGTGATCGAACGCTATGACATCATACGGGGTGAGTCAGGCCGGACCTGATCTCCCGAATTTTACCACCCTGTTTGCCGTGCAGAGAATTTCACCTGTCCTCACTCAGCAGTCCGTAGCAGCGGGGAAAAACCGTTCCGCAATGTGAAAACAATTTCCTATCGACATTGGTTATTGTTAACATATCACGCCATCATCCAGGCCGATTAATCCAACCGCTAGAAGGGCATCCAGCATATCCAAAGCACAGAAAATAAAACCATTATGTATGTTTTCTACGCTCAAAGATCGACTCTTATGCCCTTTGGGTGTATTGGCTTTCAGTGTGCAAGGAAGTGACATTCACGGTGCCGAGTTGACGGCACTGTCAGGACGGTGCAGCGTTGGTGACAATGGCTCGGTCCGCTCCTATACGTAGCAATGGTGATGGCTTAAGCATTCCACCCGAACAGGTTGTCTTTGGCTTGTCCGAGACCATGTGCGTCGTGCGCCAGAAGCTTGAGAAGGTCGCCGGTGCAAATATCCCTATCCTTATTCAGGGCGAGAGCGGAACGGGAAAAGAGATCATTGCCAAGCTTATTCATGCGCGCTCACCGTGGAGTTCGGGCCCTTTTGTTAAGGTGAATTGCCCGGCGATTCCCGGAACGCTCGTCGAGAGCGAACTTTTTGGGTATGAGAAAGGAGCCTTTACAGGCGCGAATGGGACCAAGCCAGGTCGTGTTGAATCCGCGCAGAACGGAACGCTCTTCCTTGATGAGATTGCAGAGCTCGAGTTGGGACTTCAGGCGAAGCTCCTCCAGCTTCTGCAGGATGGGCAGTTCTGTCCGGTGGGAGGGCAAGAAGATAAAAAGGTCGACGTTCGAGTGATCTGCGCAACGAACCGGAATCTCGGCGAAGAAATCGAACAGGGCGCCTTCCGACAAGACCTTTTCTATCGAATTAATGTGGTGAATATTCAATTGCCGAGCTTACGCGAACGCGCCGCGGATATTCCGGATATCTGCGAGTTCTTACGGCAGGTGTACAGTGAGAAGTTTAACCGACCCACCCGTCCACTATCCGCGAGAAAACTGGAAGTGATGCAGCGCTATCACTGGCCAGGAAACATTCGCGAGCTGGAAAATCTCATCAAGCGTTATGTGATTTTGGGCAGCGAAGATGCGATCACCGTAGAGCTTTCTCGAACTCCCAGCTCATCGTTTATTCCGGATATTCCTATCAACGGCAGCGTTTCTCTAAAGAAGCTGACTAGGCAGGCCATGCGTGAATTCGAAAGCAAGATTATCTTGAGGATTCTGCAGGCACAGAATTGGAACCGGAAGCGGGCTGCAAGTGCACTGAATATCAGCTATCGAGCATTGCTTTACAAGCTCAAGGAGGCAGGTGTGTCGGCGCGAAGAACAACCGGAGATGTCCAGCCAAAGGAGTAAGCATCATGAACAAGTTTGCGGTTGGAAAAGCAAAATGGGCGTTGATCCTTCCGTTGGTAGCGGTTTCAGCGCTGATGTGCTCGGCGCAAGACAAGAAGACAACAGCCGCCACTGACCCGGATACACGGGTCAAGACCGCGCAACCGACGAGCCACGTGGATAACTCGTGGATCGATAGCAAGTCGTACGTCATCGGCGAGAATGACATGCTGGGAATCGATGTCTGGAAAGAGAAGGAGATCTCACGCGAAATACCAGTACGACCGGACGGCAAGATCTCTCTTCCGCTGATCGGCGAAATCCAGGCAGCTGGCCTTACTCCTCTTCAGCTGCAGGATAACATTACGCAGGACCTTAAGGCGTACATCGACAACCCGGAAGTCACGGTGATTGTCGACGACCCGCGAAGCCATCAATTCAATATTGTTGGCCAAGTGGTGCGGCCGGGCACTTATCCCTTGAGCGAATCGATGACCGTGCTCGATGCCATCGCCGAAGCGGGTGGATTCAGGGATTTTGCGAAGGAAACCAAGGTCTACGTTCTCCGTCCATC
>JASHYE010000036.1 GCA_030043155.1 Candidatus Acidiferrales bacterium
CGAAACGAGCTACATGATGATCGTGAACGATTACGTGCCGCATGCGCTGCGCGGAATCATTCTGGCAGGATTCCTCGCGGCGTTTATGTCCACGATCGCGACGCAATTGAACTGGGGCACTTCGTATCTCGTCGAAGACTTCTATCGCCGGTTCATTCGCACAAAAGCGAAGGAGCGGCATTATGTTCATGTATCTCAAGTGGTGACCCTGCTGCTGGTCGTTTGCACGGGATATGTGGCGGCGCATCTGGGCTCGATTCGTTCTGGATGGGAAGATGTGCTGCAGCTCGGCGCAGGGACGGGAGCGGTTTACATTTTGCGGTGGTTCTGGTGGCGGATAAATGCGTGGAGCGAGATTTCGGCGATGGCGTCGTCGCTCGTAATCACAGGCTTGCTCGATTTCAAGGACCTATGGATGGCGCTGCTGCACCGGCCGACCGCTTTTTCGGGTGACGCGACGGTGCTCTTTGCGAAAAATGCGCTGACAACGACGCTGATTACGACGATTGTGTGGGTGGTGGTCACATGGATGACACAACCGGAGCCGAAGGAGATTCTGGTTTCGTTCTATAGGCTGGTGCGGCCGCAGATTACTGGATGGAAGCCGATTGCGGCGCTGGCTCCCGAAGTGCCGGAGACGAGGGACCTGGCGCGGAATTTGCGGTGCTGGGTGCTGGGATGCGTGATGGTTTACGGAGCGCTCTTCGGTGGCGGGAAATTGCTGCTGCACGACTGGGCTTCGGGCGCGCTGCTTTGCGCATTGGCGATTGTGTGCGCGTGGCTGATTACGCGAGAGTTGAGTCATGCAACGGAGACGGAAGGCGAATCGCGGCAGGCGAGCCTGGCATCTGGCAAGTAAATTCCGGTAAACAAATTTTACCTAGTCGATGAGCAAAATGGCAAAAAAAAAGATTCTTGCGGTGGACATTGGAGGGACGAAGGTCGCCGCCGGTTTGGTGACGACTGGGGGAAAGATCGTTTCCAGCGTGCGCGCGAAAATGACCGCGCATGGAAGCGCAGATGGATTTGCGGCGGTATGTGAAGCGATCGATTTGGTGTTGAAAAACGAACGCAGAGCGAATATCAGCGCGATGGGAGTGAGCGTTCCGGGATGGGTGGACGCGAACACAGGAACAGTCTTGAGCGCAGCGAATTTGCCGTGCTGGAAGAATTTTCGGCTGGCGCGCAAGCTTGAGAAGCATTACAGGCTGGCAGTGCGCGTGGCGAACGACGCAAAAGCGGCGGCGCTGGCTGAGGCAAAGTGGGGCGCGGGACGAGGATATCGGAGCGTGTTCTACGCGACGCTTGGCACGGGTGTGGGCACCGGGTTGGTGGTTGACGGTCAGATTTATCGCGGAAGGCGCGGGCCGGCGAGCGAGGGTGGCCACACGACGATTGATTTTCGCGGGCCAGTCTGCCCGTGCGGGAAGCGCGGATGCGCGGAGATGTACATTTCCGGTCCGGCGATTGCGCGCGAGGCTCGCGAGCGCATTGCGAAAGCGCCGGCAGAAAACTCGTCGGCCATGGTGAAATTGGCGCGGGGAGATGCAGCAAATGTGACGGCCGAGACGGTGGCCAAAGCGGCTGCGGCAGGAGACTCGCTGGCGAAAGAACTGCTCGACGAGATGGCTGAGCGCCTGGCGATATGGCTGGGGAACATTATTGATTTGCTCGAGCCGGACGCGATTGTGATCGGCGGAGGATTGGCGGAACTGGCGATTTCGCTGCTGCCGAAGGTGCGGAGGAATTTGGCCAGCTGGGCCTGCAGTCCGGGGCACGAGAAAACGGCGATTGTGAAAGCATCTTATGGAGCCGAGTCCGCACTTGCGGGCGCAGCGGCGCTGTGGTTTTCGGACGCGAAGATGTATGGCGCATCGAGCGGAAAGCGAAAGAGGGCTCGGAGAAAGCGTTCGGCAAAATGACCCCGTATGCGGAGGCAGTCATGCGAAGAGTGAATTGCATCGTGGCATTTGGATTGTTACTGGCAAGCTCTACGTGGGCGCAGGTGACGGCAAAGGCTCAGCCGTCAAACGTGACGCGCGAGCTGACGACCATGCTGAATCAGTTCATGCGCGACGCGAGCGACAACAATCGCGCGGGCTTCGAGCGATTTTTCGCCGATGATGTGATTTATACTGGATCGAACGGCATGGTGCACACGAAGGCAGACATCATGCGCAGCCTGAGCGCGCCAAAACCGGCGAGTGCAGGCTATGAAAAAGAGAATTTCTCCGCCCAGAATATTGTGGTGCACGATTTCGGGAACACCACAATTGTCGCGTTCCAACTCGTAGCACATGCGCAGTACGCTGATGGCAAAATCGAAATTTCCTACTATCGGGACACAGGAACATTTCTGCGTCGGAACGGCCGCTGGCAAGCGATTGCGTGGCAAGCGACGAAAATTCCGGAGAAAATCACCTCGAAGTAGCGCCGATTTGACGCGAGCTTTTCACGTTCACTGAGCTTCCCTTCCCCATAAGGCGAGTGCACGAAAAAAAAGTACAACAACATCTGTGTCGGCTGGATCAGCGGCCATCGAGACGCTGTTCATGTGAAATTCGAGTAGCAGGCACGAGCGAGCGGCTGAGGATCAGGCGGGAAGCACGAGGCTGCGGACCAGTAGGAGATTGGCTGGGAGGCCTGGACTCGAACCAGGATAGTCTGCTCCAGAGGCAGATGGACTACCGATTGTCCGACCTCCCAGTCGGTGAGACCTTAGCAGTTTACCGTAAGTGCGGCGGACGCAAAAGTGGGGACGCGAAAATTGAGCGGCTGGGTAACTATTGATATCCAAAATCGCATAACAGAGCTACAGCAAACCATAATACTGAGAGGCGAATTCCTGGTCGAAGACCATGCCTCAATTTCCATTTTCGCCGTCGAATTGGCTCCAGAGATCGAAAAAGTCAGTCTTGATTCGATCGAACTTTTGGCCCGTGTCCGCTTCCGTTTTAGGCATCTCCACATCCACGTCCGCCCTGCAGAGGATGCCTTTCTTCTCCAGCGCCGAAATGAGGGCATCCTGACGAATGGAAATCTGAGCGACGAGCGCGAGCAAAGCGATGATGGCTTCCATGGTTGACCTCCTGAACGCGCGCAAATGCATCGCGCTTTTAATAGAGATGAAAGGTGACGCGGCGGGTGTCACAGCATCCGCCTGCCGCTCAAAATGAGCGTACTGAAGTCGCGCGAGTACCTGTCCTTCGGTACAGCGCCGTAAAAATAAAGTCCAGTACTATTGCACTGCCCTGCGCGCCGACCCAAAATTTCTAATTGAGGGTAGAGCGCGATGGGCAGCCTTACGACAGAAATACCGGGTACCACGGCGGGGACAAAATCCAAGCGTAGCGGCGCGGACACACTCGAAAACGAAGCGATCGGCCTTGATGTTGCCGTGCGAATCCATGGTTCACAAGTAACAGCAGTAGTCCTGGACACCACCGAACACGTCGAACCATTCGAAGAAGACACTTCCACGATGATCGTGTTTCCCCGGGGCGCGGTCGTGAAGCTGAAAGCGCGCGTGCGCACCGGACATGCCGTAGTGCTCACCAACCTGGCCACCAAGCAGACGGCGCTCTGCAGAATCATTCAGGTGAACAGCACGGCGAATGCCGCGCACTATGTGAAGCTTGAATTCAATCAGCAGGAGCCTGGATTCTGGGGCATCCATTTCCCTTCGGATGGCGCTTCGAAGGCGTCTTCACCAGCGCAGGAAGAACGTGCGATTACTCCTCCAACCATTCTAAGTGTGCCTCCGGCTGCACCGCTGAATGCGCCGCCTCCGAAGGCCGCATCCGTAGAATCGTTCGAAGCAAAGACTCAGCCGCTACCTGCGCCGGTCTTACCGCGAACGGAACCAAAGCTTTTTGTGCAAGAAACCGTCAAAGAACCACCAAAGCCTACGCCGCTCCCGCTGGACTATAGCGCAACCGCAGACGTTCACATGAACAACGAAGTTGTTCCCCTGGCGGCGGCTCCGCCGAAAAGAGCG
>JASHYE010000037.1 GCA_030043155.1 Candidatus Acidiferrales bacterium
TTTTTTTGTTGCGTATGCTTATTCAACGCGTGTGTTTAGGCTGCGAATCGTTTAGCTGAATCTGGCCATGCAGGTTGGCGGAATTCATTTCTCTCAAATAGGAGTGCTGCAATGAAAGCAAAAGATGTTCGCGCACTTTTGTGGTTTGTCGCTCTCTTGATTTTGGTCGTGCCTTGCGCACTTGCGCAGGACACTGCAAACATTGAAGTGACCGTCGACGCGACGCACGTGCCGGAAGGGATCGTGCGTACACACGAAGTGATTCCCGTTACCGCCGGGCCGCTGACGCTCTATTATCCGAAATGGATTCCCGGCGAGCACGGGCCGGACGGTCCCATCGCCAACGTCACCGGTCTGAAGTTTCACGCCAATGGAAAATTGGTTCCGTGGCAGCGCGACTTGCTCGATGTTTTCACGTTTCATGTGGACGTTCCGGAAGGAACCAATCGTCTCGAGGTCGATTTCGATTATCTGGAGCCACAGGCCGGAGGGTTTGCTACTGGCGCCGCATCGTCCGACGCCAAACTCGTGGTGATCAGCTGGAACCAAAATGTGCTTTACCTGTCGAGCCTTCCCGCGCAGCAGCAAATCTTCCATGCGAAATTAGTCCTGCCGCAGGGTTGGAAGTACGGAACGCCATTGCCTGTCGAGAGCGAAGCAGGGGACGAGGTCACTTTCAAGGGCGCAGAACTCAATCGCCTGGTGGACTCGCCCGTGATTGCGGGCGAATACTACCATGCCTACAACCTCACGCCTCCGGGCGAACCGATTCACCACGAGATCGACATTACCGCTGACAGCGAGGCGGCAACCGTTATGAGCCCCGATTTACAACAGAAAATGACCAACCTCGTCGCCGAATCAGGTGCGCTTTTTGGCACGCGCCATTATCGCGATTACCACTTCCTGCTCACCCTGAGCGATCATGTCGCGCACTTCGGCCTGGAACATCATGAATCAAACGACAGCCGCTTGCCCGAACGCGCGTTGCTTGGACCCGATGCAGGAATGATGCTCGGCGGCCTGCTATCCCATGAATTCATGCATTCGTGGAACGGCAAATTCCGGCGTCCGGCGGATTTGAGCTCGCCTTACTACGAAGCTCCGATGAAGGATGACTTGCTGTGGGTTTACGAAGGCCTGACCGACTATCTCGGGCCTATGCTCGCCGCGCGCAGCGGCTTGTGGACGCCCGAGCAATACCATGAATATCTGGCAAGCATCGCTGCTGATCTTGGTCCCGGAAGGCCCGGCCGCACTTGGCGCGATTTGCAGGATACGGCTTCGGCGGTTATCGGCCTCGGATTTGCGCGCGGCTGGCTCAATTGGCGGCGCAGTACCGATTATTATCCGGAGGGCGACTTGCTGTGGCTCGAAGTCGCCACCATCATTCATCAACAGACCAACGGTCAGAAATCCATCGACGATTTCTGCCACCTCTTCCACGGCGGACCGAATAATGGACCGGAGTTGAAAACTTACACTTTTGACGACGTGGTGAACGCGCTCAATCAGATTGCACCGTATGACTGGGCAAAATTCTTCCACGAACGTCTGACGTCACTCTCGCCGGAGTCGCCGCAGGGCGGTATTGAAAACGGTGGCTGGAAAGTTGTCTATAACAGCAAACCACCTCTGCCGGGCCTGCGCGGTGGCAATCCGGGTCAAACGTACTCGATTGGGCTGGAACTCGGCCGCGACGGCACGGTTGGCGATTCCATCGTCGGTAGCCCGGCATATAACGCGGGCGTCACGTCGGGAATGACCGTTGCCGGCGTCAATGGCCGCGTCTACACGCCAGACATTCTTGACGACGCCATCAAGGCCAGCGCCACCGATTCCACACCGATCACGCTGCTGGTTATCGACGAGGACTATTACAAAACAGTGACCGTGAACTATCACGGCGGCGAGCGCTATCCGCATTTGGAGCACGTGGAAAGCAAGCCGGACTACCTGGACCAGCTTATCCAGCCGCACGCCGCACCAGCAGGGCAATGAGCCTGTCGACGCATTCGGGAAGCTGGCGCACAGTCAATATCGTAGGGAAGGAACGCACTGAAGGAATGCGTGTTGACACCGTTTCGGCGCGTTTCCATAATCGCGCAAGGGGCGTTTCTGCGCGATGGGGGATGCACAAAAAGAGCGGCAACGCGCGTTGGAAGAGGCTGTTTCGCGCGCCGTGCGCGATAATCTGATCCCGCTGCAGCGTGCTGTGGACGATTTGCAGCAGGCTTATGCGGACCTTGTCTCTGCCTGCTCGTCCGCGCGGCCCACGAATACTCTTCCCGCAATGTTGCGCGCGCAGGCCACTTCGGCATCTCTCAGCGCGACTCTCTCGGTTCTTTCCAATTTCATCACCGGAATAATGCAGCACCGCGAGCTGTCCGCGGAAGAAAGCACGGAGCCGGTTCGCGCCGTCGGAGTGGAAGTCGCGCCACCGCCTCCCGCCCGGAAGGCGCCGGTTCACGAAGTTCCTTCGCCTCGCGCGCAGGAATCAGTGGTCGCGGAAGAAACTGACGACGCTCCAGCGGAAGCGCCTATCGGAGAATCACGCGAGGAACAAATCGAAGCGCAAGTCGAACCGCTGCATTCTGATGCCGTTCCCGCCGAAGAGACAGTTTACGTTCACGAATCCCTGATCGAAGAGCCACAGGCTACGTCTGCGCCCGAAATCGCATCCGAACCTGTTGTCGAAGAGCCGGCGCCCTTTGACGTAGCCAGCCTTCCGGCCGGCGAGCAGGAACTCCATAAACGCGCAAATCGCGTCGCGAAAGTTTCCATGCAGGATATTAAAATGCTGAAGCCGGAGGAAGTTCGCAAAGGGCGTGAGAAAAAAGATATTTGCAGCCGCCTGCGACCC
>JASHYE010000300.1 GCA_030043155.1 Candidatus Acidiferrales bacterium
AGTTCTCGCGCGATAGCAGCGTGACGGTCGCCAAGCATCTCCAGCGCATCGCGCAGAGTGGCGCGCAATCGGTGCGGCGCCTCGTAGAGAACAATCGACCGCGGCTCTGGCATCAGCGCTTGCAGCCGACGCCGGCGCTCGCCGCTGCGCGCGGGAAGAAAGCCCGCGAACGTGAACTCTTCGCAAGGCAAGCCGCAAGCCGCGAGCGCGGCCACAATCGCCGAAGGCCCGGGAATTGGGATCACTGGAATACTGTGGCGCAGGCACAGCGAAACCAGCCGATGACCTGGATCGGAAATCACCGGAGTCCCGGCATCGCTGACCAAAGCCACGCGCGCGCCGCTTTCCATGCGAAGCACCAACTCGGGAGCGCGAGTCATTTCGTTGTGTTCATGATAGCTTTCGAGAGGCTTGCGAATTTCAAAATGCGAAAGGAGTTTCAGCGTCTGCCGCGTGTCTTCGCAAGCGATGAGATCCGCTTCCTTCAGAATGCGCAATGCTCGCAGGCTGATGTCTTCCAGGTTTCCAATGGGAGTCGCGACCAGATAAAGACAGCCGCCGCTGGAGCGTTCCGATTCTGCGGGTTGCATGAAGGTTTTCGAGGCAATTGCGCCCGTTCCGCGTGAGTCTAACACAGCCACCGGCGCGCTTCTGAAATTCGTGGCGCGCCATCGGAGGATTGGCGCGGCCATGATAAGATTTTCCAGATTATCGAGGAAGGGAATTACTGTGCCACTTTACGAATACAAATGCGTGAAATGCGGCCACCGCTTCGAAAAGATCGAAAGCGTCACGGCATCGGAAATCAAAAAGTGCCCCAAGTGCGGCGCAAAAGCGGAACGCGTATTGAACGCGCCGGCGATTCAGTTCAAAGGGACCGGCTGGTACGTGACCGATTATGGCGGAAAGAATTCCGACAAGTTTTCAAAGGAATCCGGAGAATCAAAGGAAACTTCCGACGCTGGCAAGGCCGGTGACAAGAAAACAGAGAAGACGGCAGCGAAGGAATCCGCGAAAGAGCCGCCAAAGAAGACCAAAGGAAAATAGCTAGAGCTTTAGCGATTTCAGGTAGGCGCGGAATTCATCTCCGAATTCCGGATTCTTGGCTGCAAATTCGACCGTAGCTTTCAAAAATCCGAGTTTGTCCCCCGCGTCGTATGTTTTGCCTTCTGTAGTCAGCGCCCAAAGGCCTTGCTCGCGCGCGAGCGCTCGCAAACCGTCCGTGAGCTGAATTTCGCCTCCGCGGCCGGGCTGCGTGCGCTCGAGGTAGTCGAAAATCTCCGGAGGCAAAACGTATCGCCCGATGACGCTGAGATTCGAAGGCGCTTTGTCGGCCTCCGGCTTTTCCACCAGATCGATGATTTGCCGCAGGCGATCGCCCCATTTGCGTTCCGTTGCCGGGCGGGCGTCGATGATTCCATAAAGATGAACGAGCTCGCGCGGCACAGCCTCAACCGCTATGGCGCCGACGCCGGTTGCTTCGTAAACGTCGCAAAGAGCGCGTGTCACCGGCTCAGGCCCGTCGCAAATCACGTCGCCAAGAAGCACCGCGAATGGCTCATCGCCTACCAGATCGCGCGCGACCAGCACCGCGTGGCCGAGCCCAAGCGGCTCGCGCTGGCGAATGTAGCTGAAATGAATTTTGGCGCCGATATCGCGCACCAAATCTGCCCGCCGTGCATCTCCTTTTTCGCGCAGAAAACGTTCGAGCTCCGGAGAATGATCGAAATGGTCTTCGATGGCGTTTTTTCCGCGTCCCGTTACTACAATAATGTTCTCGATTCCCGATGCCGCGCACTCTTCAACAGAGTATTGAATCAGCGGTTTATCCACGACGGGTAGCATTTCCTTCGGCTGCGCCTTTGTAGCGGGAAGAAAGCGCGTGCCCAACCCTGCGGCGGGGAATACGGCTTTTCGCACGCGTTTTCGTTTTTCGGCGGTCATCTTTTCAAAATCACCCAGAAGCAAAACTACGTGGCGCTCACGCGATTGTCAATCGTGTGAATCAGAACTCATGCCAATTTCGATGTGCTAACATGATCGGATTCAAGGAAAGCGCCGCGAAATGACTACACGCATCCTCGGAATCGAATCTTCTTGCGACGAAACGGCCGCTGCCATCGTCGCCGATGGCAAGAAAATTCTGTCCAGCGTGGTCGCTTCGCAGGTCGATATCCATCGCAAGTACGGCGGAGTCGTGCCGGAACTGGCCTCGCGCGAGCATTTGCGCCAGATCGTGCCGGTAGTTCGTGAAGCCGCCGCTCAAGCCAATATTTCTCTCGCGGACGTGGATGCGATCGGCGTCACGCAAGGGCCGGGTCTCGTCGGCTCTTTGCTGGTCGGGCTGACCTACGGGAAGGTGCTGGCGCTCGCGCTCAAGAAACCGCTCATCGCGGTGAATCATCTGGAAGGTCACGTTCACGCCGTTCTGCTCGAAGCGCATTCCGCCGGACGCGCACCGAAATTCCCCGCGATGTGCCTGATTGTTTCCGGCGGGCACACGTTGCTCTATCGCGTGGAGAGCGCAGAGACCCATTCTGGAAACGGCACGGTGCGATTGTCCTACTCGCGTGTTGGCGGCACGCGCGACGATGCGGCCGGAGAAGCGTACGACAAAGTAGCCAAGATGCTCGCTCTCGGCTATCCCGGCGGGCCAGTCATAGACAAGCTGGCCGTGCACGGAAATGCCGCCGCAGTGCGGTTTGGCCCGGCGAAAATGCGAGGCAATGCCTACGATTTCAGTTTCAGCGGGATCAAAACGGCTGTGCTGTACTACCTCCGCAAAAGGCCGGAGCTGCAGGCGGAAATCCAGGAGCGCCAGCGCGCACTATCCAGCGGAGAGCGCAGCGCGGATGCGTTGCGGGCGCTCTCGAGCGCTACAACTCTCGACTTGATCGCCAGCTTCCAACGGGCCGTCGTTGATGACCTGGTGAGGCGCACGCTGGCAGCCGCCGAGCAATTCGCGGCGCAATCGATTTTGGTTTCGGGTGGGGTTGCCGCAAATCGAGAGCTGCGCGAAAAATTTGAGGAAGAAGGGAAGCGTCGCGGCTTCGAAGTGTTCTTTCCGAGCCGCCCGCTTTCCACTGACAATGCTGCGATGATTGCGGCAGCAGCTTTCGCCAGATTCTCAGAAGGGGAACGCGCTGACCTGAGCCTGAACGCCGCGCCCAACTTTCCGCTGGGCGCTGCGCCGCAATCCTCAGGGCATTAGCTTAGCGGATCACGAAAGCGGAGAATCGAACAGATACGCGGTTCCGTCGTGCGCTACCGCATAAAAAGTGCGACCGTCGCTGCTCCAGCGAATATCTACAATCCCTTCCGCGCGGCACTCGTCGATCACTGTGTTGCTTTGAAGATTCGCAATGAAAATCCGGCCCGCGGCAGAATTTTTCAACCACGAATTATAAAATCCGCACAGCGGAAGCGTTGGATGGCACTGGCACATTTCAGCGGCAAAGGGCAGGGAATCGATCGCGGCGTGATTCGGATCAAGCGAGTATACCTGTCCGGAAGCGCAGAAAATGATGCGCTGGCCGTCGGTGGACCAGCTCAGTTGCGTCACGTGTCCGGTGGTCTCAAATTTTCCCGCCATTTCAAGTGTGGGAACACGCGCCAGAATTATCGAATCATCTGACCAGTCACCGTCAAACTCCAGAACTGTTGCCAGCATTTTTTCATCCGGGCGAAATGCCGTTGCGCCGAAGCCGTA
>JASHYE010000301.1 GCA_030043155.1 Candidatus Acidiferrales bacterium
TAGGCAATCAGATTGATCAGCAGTTCTTTATCACTTTCATTTTGACGGGGATTGTCTTCGTTCTTGCGCAGGTCGCTTTGGCATGGCTGATCTTCCGCTATCGCGATCATGGCCAAAAGGCCAAGTTCGTGCGCGGCAATCACGCGCTCGAGGTTATTTGGACCACCATAACCCTGGTGATTTTTGTGGGCCTCGGAATCATCGCTGCTCGCGCATGGGGCGAAGTTCACTTTGGTGGTCCGGCTCCTGGTGCCTTGGAGGTCGAAGTCACCGGCGTGCAATTCCAATGGAACTTCCGCTATCCGGGGCCGGATGGAAAATTTGGCCGAATTATTGCCAAGGATATTGACGCGTCGGTGGGCAATCCGTTGGGAGTCGATCCCGATGATCCGGAAGGCAAGCAGAATATCGTTGTTCCGGACCTCTATCTGCCGGTGAACCGGCCGATCGAGCTGATGCTCCGGTCGCAGGATGTGATCCACAGCTTTTTCGTCCGCGAGTTGCGCGTCAAGCAGGATACGGTTCCGGGTCTCGTGATTCCAATTCACTTTGAGATCGATAAAACCGGCGACTACGAAATAACTTGCAATCAACTTTGTGGGCTCGGCCACTACCACATGCACGCGATGCTTCACGTCATGTCCCAGGCGGATTTTGATCAGTGGGAGAAGAAGCAGTGGGCCAGCTTGGAGAGCGGACAATGAGAATTGACTGGCAATTTTGCGGTTTGTCGCGGCGGGAGAGAGGGGGCCGATGAGCGCGCACGCAAGTCCGATTCATCATTCTGAGGCGCCGAAGGGCTGGATCCGTCATTATGTTTTCAGCCTCGATCATAAAATCATCGGCACCCAATACATTCTTCTTGGTCTCTCGGCTGTGACTATCGGCGTGATCTTGTCCCTGATTGTTCGCCTTCATCTCGTCTGGCCAAACGCGCATATCTGGGGATTCGCCAACGGCATTGTTTCCCCCGAGGATTATCTCCGCGTTATCACCATGCACGGCACGCTCATGGTTTTCTTCGTGCTGACCACCGTTCCCCAGAGCGGCTTCGGCAATTATTTCCTCCCCATTCAAATCGGCGCGCCAGACATGGCGTTTCCTACGCTCAACATGCTCTCGTTTTGGACTACTTTTCTTGCCTTGCTTGTCCTGCTTTCATCTGCCTTTGTTCCTGGCGGAGCGGCAATCGGAGGATGGACAGCTTATGCGCCGCTCAGCGCCGTAGGACAGATCGCTGGGCCGGGCCAGGGATTGGGCGAGACGCTGTGGGTAGTGAGCATCGCGCTTTTCTGCGGCGGCTCGCTGATGTCCGCGATCAATTTCCTGGGAACTACGATTGACCTGCGCACCAAGGGTCTTTCGCTTATGCGCCTGCCCCTCACTGTATGGGGTTGGTTTATCACCGCATGCCTGGCGCTGCTTGCTTTCGGAGTTTTGCTTGCAGCCTGCATCCTGTTGCTACTGGACCGCCTGGCTCAAACCAGTTTCTTTATTCCCTCTGACCTCAACGTCAGCGGTGTAGTGCTGCATCACGCTGGCGGCTCGCCTCTGCTCTGGCAGCACCTTTTCTGGTTTTTTGGTCATCCGGAAGTCTACATCGCCATTCTGCCGGCAATGGGAATCATCTCTCACGTGCTTTCGACGTTCTCTCGAAAGCCTGTTTTTGGCTATAAAGCCATGGTTTATTCCCTCACTGCGATTGGCTTTTTGAGCTTCGCGGTTTGGGGGCACCACATGTTCATCAGCGGCATGAACCCTTATTCCGCGCTGGCATTTTCGATTCTGACGCTGGTCATTGGCGTTCCTTCTGCCATCAAGACCTTTAACTGGCTCGGCACTTTGTGGGGCGGCAGAATCCAGTTCACGACGGCCATGCTGTTCGCGATTGGATTCGTCTCGCTGTTCGTAACCGGCGGCCTTTCAGGTATTTTTCTTGCCCAGCCGGCTTTGGACCTCTATCTCCACGCGACCTATTACGTCATCGGCCACTTCCACCTGATTATGGGCGTCGCCGCTATTTTCGCGATGTTTGCGGCCACCTATTATTGGTTCCCGAAAATGTTTGGCCGCATGATGAATGAGGGCCTCGGCAAAGTGCATTTCTGGATCACCTTCATTGGTGTCTATTGCATCTTTATGCCGATGCATTACCTCGGATATGCCGGGGATGCGCGCCGCTATTCCAGCATCGAATCCGTCAATTACATGATTCCGCTGCACCCCGTGCACATGTTCATTAGCATTTCGGCATTCATCACCGCGGGAGCGCAGCTCATCTTCTATTTCAACTTTTTCTGGAGCATGGGTCACGGCAAGCCTGCGGAACGCAATCCTTGGCACGCTACCACGCTCGAATGGGCCGTCAGCACTCCTGTGCCGCATGACAATTTCGCGGGCGATTATCCGGTGATTTATCGCGGGCCCTATGAATACAGCGTTCCGGGCGCGGCGGACGACTACGTCCCTCAGCACCTCGCCCCTGAGCAAGTGGCGAAAGCGGGATAACCTGAACTCACATGCCGCCGCACGTAACAGTCACAGATGAAATTGAAATTCTAGGCGCACATGGAGGCGCGAAGCCGCCCGCAGGTTCCGGAGGCGGCGGAGACGATTCTCGCGGCGGTGGAGGCTCAGGTGTTTTTCCTCAGCGCATCTACGTCACCGGGATCACCATTGCCATGGGGGCCATCTTTATGTTCTTCATGGCTCTCGTCAGCGCATTCATTGTCAGAAAGGGATTAGGCGGCGATTGGTTTCCATTCACGATGCCGCGCATTCTGTGGCTGGATACGGCCATTCTTCTTGCCAGCAGCGGAACGCTGATACAGGCGCGACGGCTTTTCAAGCGCGGTGATCGCCAGGGATTCCGCCACTGGTGGGCAGTAACCACGGTTCTGGGTCTTCTCTTTCTCGCTGGCCAGCTGATTGCCTGGCGCCAGATGGTCGCCGCAGGTTTCTACCTCGCGTCAAACGCAAGCAATAGCTTTTTCTATGTACTGACCGCCGCACACGGCCTTCACTTGCTCGGTGGTATCGCCGCGCTTCTTTTCGTGGGCTGGGGACGTTTGCGCAAGCTGACCCTTGCGACCGGCACAGAGATCGTCAGTTATTACTGGCATTTTTTGGATGGATTGTGGGTTTTTCTTTTCCTACTTCTATTGTTAGGACGGTGAAGCTTGGCTGAACTCGATATCGACGCTGTTGCAGGGGCATCCTGGGGCGGCGGCGTAGCTCCTTTTGCCACAAACACCAAGAAGCTCGGCATGTGGCTCTTCCTTCTCTCCGACTCGCTGACGTTTTCCACGGCCATTTTGGCCTATGCCTATGTCCGCCTCTCCAGCACAAACTGGCCGCGGCCCTTTGAGTTCAAACCGGCAGTCCTGAATGCCACCTTTCTCACGTTTATCCTTTTGTCCAGCAGCTTGACCATGGTTCTCGCCGTCGCCGCGGCGCATCGCAACGAAGTGCGCAAGGCGGTCATTTACATCCTCCTGACCGCCGTCGGTGGGATCCTGTTCGTGGTACTCCATCTGATGGAGTGGTTTCGCCTCTTCAATGACGGGTTTACACCCTGGAGCAATCCCGTGGGCGATCCGCTTTTCGGGGGCACCTTCTTCGGCCTCACCGGCCTGCACATGCTGCACGTTTCCATTGGCGTGATTTATCTCTGTATCATCTCGTACGGTTTTGGACGCCGAAAATTCAACGCCGACCACGTCGAAGTCAGCGGCCTGTATTGGCACTTCGTCGATTTGGTCTGGATGTTCATTTTCCCGATGGTCTATCTGATGTCCGTTAGCCTGAAAGGATGAGGTGTATAGCTCGTGATGACCACGCATGACGCTGCCGTTGCAACACACCAACCCGGGTCCAAGAAGCTGTTCCTGTGGGTTTGGTTTTGGCTGCTGATTCTCACCGGCATTGAAACCTTCCTCGCTTACTTGAAGCTAGAGCCACACCTCATGCTGACGATTCTCGTCGGCCTCTCGTTGATCAAGGCTGCTTTGATCGTCGCCTATTTCATGCACTTGCGATTTGAAAAGATCGGCCTTTTCCTGATCATCGTTCCTTCTCTCGTTTTCTGCCTGGTCATGATCCTGATATTTGTCTTCCCGGATAGCTTGCGAATCGTGGCGTTGCACAATCTACATCCCTGATGTTGTCTTGCGGTCAGAAAAGGCAGAGAATAGCTGAATGCTGGTTCAGACGCGCAAATTTCGGAAGGTTGTTTCGGCGGTAGGTGCGGCTCTTGCTCTCGCACTGCTTTCTGCGCATTCAGCCTTTGCTCAGGGCTGCGCGCTTTGTTACAACGACGCTTCCGCTGCCAGTCCTCACGGGATCGCCGCTCTGCGGCATGGCATCCTGGTGCTGGCTATTCCTCCCATGCTGATTTTCGCCGCGATTGTCTTAACGCTCTATCGCCGCCGTAATGTGGCGCACGATGTCGTGCATCTATCGAAGTATGCGAACCGCACCAGCTCTGTGTCTGAAATCATTTTGAACCTCTAATCAGTCCACTCGCGTCATTCGATGCGTCCACGCATGGAACTGGGCTTCGCTGCTGGCGTGCTTCGATTTTTAGTCGAGGATCCAAGAAAACACTTTCCCGCGAAACCCGTCGTTCCGCGGGAAAGCGAGGAGCCGGCAATTATTTTCCGTGGTTTCCGTTGAGGTCAGTGCAGATCGTTACCGCACTCGTTGGATCGATTGCCGTGGAATCGAAATCGATGTGCTTGATGATCCCGTTCTTGTCGATCACGAACGTAGTGCGCCGCGCAAATTCGTAATTGTCGCCGCCAACGGGATACTTCTGAAGGATCCCATAAGCAGTTAGCACCTTGCGGTTCATGTCGCTCAAAAGAGGGAAGGTGACGCCGATCTGTTTCGCAAACGCTGCGTTGGCGGGCATGCTGTCTATGCTAATACCAAAAATCACCGAATCGCTTGCCTCAATTTTGGCCAAATCAGCCTGATAGGCCTGAAGTTCCTTCGTTCAACCACTTGTGAACGCTAGAACGTAGAAGGCCAGGATCACATTCTTCTTGCCACGGAAGCTGCTGAGCGAGACGGAGCTTCGCTGGTCGCTGGGCAGCGTAAAATCCGGGGCAACGTCCCCAATCTTCAGGTTCGTCGTGGCAATCGCGGCTTGCTGGGACTTGGCTGCCAGCGGAAAAAAGGCAAGCGCCAGCACTACAGTACACACCAGCGAAATTGCGCGTCTCATTTTTTCTCTCCTTCGTGCGTACTTCTTCGAAGACGCCAAAATCATACCAGAATTTTCAGGTGTGTACTGCAAGAGGGAATCAAACCGCGCTTACGCTATCCGAAACTGTTTCCGCCTCTTCAAATTGCAAGTAGTGGAACGGATCGCCGATGTTCTTGCGAATATCCGCCCAAAAGGAGTCGCTCTTTAGAAGGAATGCTTCCACTACGCGGGGGTCGAATTGAACCCCGGAAAACTTCCGTATCTCGTCCCGCGCTGCGCTCACCGGCAGCGCTTTCCGGTACGGCCGGTCGGAAGTCATCGCGTCAAATGTGTCCGCGACGGCGAAGATTCGCGCACCAAGAGGAATCTCTTCGCCTTTCAGTCCTCGAGGATAGCCGGTCCCGTTATAAAATTCTTGGTGGGCCAGAACGATCTCTGCGGCTTC
>JASHYE010000302.1 GCA_030043155.1 Candidatus Acidiferrales bacterium
CCATCGCCCAATAAAACGGTGATATAGGGAGTTTGGTGATTAGCGATCACCAGATCAGGATTTCCATCGCCATTCATGTCTGCGACTGCGATGTCGTTCGGATTTGCGTTGCAGGGAAATGGCGAGCCGGGCGCGGGGCGGAAATGTCCTTTGCCATCGCCGAGCAGCACGCTTACTGTGCCATCGTCCACATTCGCGACGATGATGTCTGGCTTTCCATCATGGTTTACATCTGCGACGGCGATTGCCCCGGGCCCTTTTCCAACCGGTATAACCGTTGATTCGAAATTGAGGGAGTTCGAATCAACGGGGCCGCTCGCTGCCAAACAGGCCATCATCGCTCCAGCGAGCAGAGCAACCGCTGCAATTTTTCGTGATTTGTGAGCGTCCATACATCTCCCGCCTTGCAGTAATGAGAATCCCTCTGAGATTCGAAGTCAATGACCCAGCGCTTCGACAAGCAGCTCGTTGGCGATTGCGTCGCCAAGGCTTGCGAGTATAAAATCCGCCGCGAACTACTACGGGAGGTCGTAGCAATGGACCGAAAATATTCTTTGCTCGCACTGATTTCCTGCGCCGTCTGTTTTGCAATTCTCGTTTCATTTTGTCCTTCTGCGCGAGCGCAGCAGGTTGATACAAGTTCTCTCACCGCGCTCAAATGGCGCCTCGTCGGCCCTTACCGCGGCGGACGCGTCGAAGCCGTTGAGGGCCTCCCCGGAACCGACACCTATTTCTTCGGCTCTGTCGACGGAGGCGTCTGGAAATCCGAAGATGCCGGGCAAACCTGGGAACCTCTTTTCGACAAGGAACCGGTTCAGTCCATTGGCGCGATCGCTGTTGCGCCCTCCGATCCTAATGTGATTTACGTCGGCACGGGCGAGCCTTGCCTGCGCGGCGACATTAGCTATGGCGACGGCGTTTACAAATCCACCGACGGCGGAAAAACGTGGACGCACGTAGGACTTGACGATACACAACACATCAGCGCGATCATTGTCGATCCGAAAGATCCCAATCTTGTAATGGTTGCTGCAATTGGGCACGCGTTTGGTTCCAACGAAGAGCGCGGTATTTTCCGTTCCGCTGATGGCGGGAAAACCTGGCAAAAATTGCTATACAAAGATGACCAAACTGGTGGTGGCGACCTCGTTTTTGATCCCACAAATTCCAGCATCGTTTACGCAGCGCTGTATCAGGTTGTGCGCCACCCTTGGGGATTTGAAAGCGGCGGTCCCGGGAGCGGCATCTACAAGTCTACCGATGAAGGCCTTACCTGGACGCACCTCGAAGGCAACGGCTTGCCCGCTGGAGTTCTCGGCAAAATCGGCCTCACCGTTGGCGCAGACGGCCAGCGTATTTACGCGCAAATTGAAGCGGGAAAAGGGGGACTGTACGTCTCAGATGACGCTGGTGAACACTGGAGCCTTGTAAACGACGATGATCGCTTCCGCCAGCGCGCCTGGTATTTCACCCACATCTATGCTGATCCGAAAGACGTGAACAAGGTTTACGTCCTCGACACCGGCGTTTTTCGCTCGATCGACGGCGGCCATACCTGGCAGGAAATCACGGGTGGCGACTCTCACATGTTGTGGATCGATCCCACGAATACCGCTCACATGATTGTCGGCGACGATGGCGGCGCTGCTGTGTCGCTCGATAACGGTAATAGCTGGTCCACGCGCGACAATCAGCCCACCGCGCAGTTCTATCACGTTTCAACCGATGATCGTTTCCCCTACTACCTTTACGGCTCGCAGCAGGATAGCGGCACGGTCGCCATCGCTAGTCGCGGCAATCCAAGGGAATTTTATGACGTCGGCGGTGGCGAAAGCGGCTGGGTCGTTTCTAACAAATCTGGAGACACGGTTTACGGCGATTCCTACGACGGCGAAATCACGCGATACGACCATCAGTCCGGGGAAGTCACGGATGTCTCGCCTTGGCCTTTGAACCCCATGGGGTATGGCGCAGCCGACTTAAAATATCGCTTCCAGTGGACCGCGCCGATTGCCGCTTCGCCTTTCGATGAAAACACAATCTACTTCGGCGGCAACGTTCTCTTTCGCACCACTGACGCCGGGGAGTCCTGGACCATCATCAGTCCTGATCTCACGCGCAACGACAAGTCTAAGCAACAATCTGCCGGAGGGCCGATTACCAAAGACAACACCAGCGCCGAGTACTACGACACGATCTTCGTCATCGCCCCTTCGCCGGCCGCGCGCGGTGAAATCTGGGTAGGCGCCGATGATGGACTCGTTCACCTGACTCGCGACGATGGCCAGCATTGGGATGACGTCACTCCAAAGGACATGCCTGCATGGGCAAAAATCAGCGGGATTTGTCCATCAACTTTCGCTGCCGGCACGGCATATTTGGCGGTGAACGGCGAAAAGATCGACGATTTTCATCCCTATGCGTACAAAACCACAGACTTCGGCCACACTTGGACAAAGATCGCCGACGGTATCCCCGATGGCTCTTATGTCCACGCGGTCATTGAGGACCCCGGTCATCGTGGACTGCTTTTCGCCGGGACAGAACTCGGTGCGTATGTTTCGTTTAATGATGGCGGGCATTGGCAGTCGCTTCAGTCCAATCTGCCTCATGCTTCCATCCGCGACCTGACCGTTCATGGTAACGATATCCTCGTCGCCACTCACGGGCGCTCATTCTGGTCGCTGGATGACATCACGCCACTTCGCCATCTCTCCGACGCCGTCGAGAACGAAGCAGTCCATCTTTTCCCGCCAGCCCCGGCTTATCGTCAAGCAGGCGGCGGATTCGGATTTTTCGGAGGGGGAGCTGCCGGAGCAACGATCGATTACTGGCTAAAATCCGCGCCTTCCGGAGACGTCTCGCTTGAAATTCTCGACAGTCACGGCAAAACGGTCCGCAAATACTCCACGCATCGCGAGCGTGGCCCAGGGGGACCGCCAACAGGCTTCGCTCGCTTTTTCCGCACCGCGCAACTCACGAAAAATGCAGGCCTCAACCGCTTCACTTGGGATCTGCGCTACGAATCCACGCGTGAGGTTCCCGGCGCTGTTTCATGGGGCGGTTCGCCGCTTGGCCCCATGGCCACGCCCGGAACATATCAAGTCAAGCTGACGATCGAAGGCCAGAGTTACACTGCGCCGCTTGATCTAAAGCTCGACCCGCGCGTCCATGTTTCTCAAGCCGATCTCGACAAGCAACTCGAACTGGCGCTTCAGGTCCAGGCCGTTGTGAATTCGGCGCATGACGCTGTCAACCAGATTCGCGCTCTTCACGCCGAACTTGAAGATGTGCAGCAGCGCCTCGGCCCGAATCAGAAAAACATTTCTGATGCCGCTAAGGACCTCGATACGAAGGCCATCTCGATTGAGGACAAGTTGATTCAGTCAAAATCCAAGGCTGGCGAAGACCCGCTGAATTATCCGATTATGCTTGCTGACCAGATGATGGCGCTCGAATCGTCGGTTGACGACGCTCCTGTCGGTCCAACAGAAGCGGATTACACTGTTTACAATCAGCTGAAGCCGGAGATCGACGATCAATTGGCTGCCTGGCACACTCTGCAGGCCAAAGATCTCGCGGCATTCAACGAGATGATGCGCCGCAGCAACGTTCCTTACGTCTCGATTCCACCGGCGGAGAGGTCGTCGCGCAGAGAATAAGCCGGTGATCTTCAAAGAGAGAAAGGCTCCCGGATGCGGGAGCCTTTTTTGCCCGGAGTTATTTTAGAAACTGAAGCTTGCCTGAAGGTAAATCAGCCGATTCGCTGACGCGGACGAAAACGCCCCGCTTGCTAGACCATTGAATCGCCCAGTCAGTGGCCCAATCACCCCGATCGGCGACGCCAGGTTCACATTGTTGAAGATGTTTCGTCCCGAAACGCTGAATGTCAGATTGTATTTCCGCGGCGGGGCGTTTTGCCCGAAGCGCCCTGGGCCGCCACCAAAAACCATCCCTCCGCCTGGCCCTCCACCGCCTCCACGTCCCCCTCCGCCTCCACGTCCCCCTCCGCCTCCAGGACCGCCACCTCCAAATTCCCCAGGCGTTCTCGCGGTCCCGCCTTCTTTCCCGAAACTGAAGGTCTTGCTCACCCGCAGATTTAACGTGAAATGATTGGGGCCAGTCTCGTAGTTGATGGGAACGATTGTCTCACCTGGTTCAGGAACCGTATCGAAATCGCCCAGCGGGGTGTCCACAACGTTTGCAGGATTGGACAGTGCGCTCGCGAATGCCGGCCGCTGGTTAAACTGAGAGCTGCCAATCAAATCGTAAGGCGTCGTGAGGTTGTATGGCGTGCCCGAGCTGAAAATCATGAATGGGCTGAAACGCAGTCCGAACGGTGCTCCCACCGAACCGCCGAAAAATACGCGGTTCCGAATATCAAACGCCGCGCGTCCGTAATCGGCGGAGATGTCGTATGGATTCGAGGGAAAGCTCGTCGCTCCAGCTGTATCAGCATCGGCATAGTTCAAGGCATAGTAACCAAAAAGCGTAAGATTCGCTCCAGCGCGCACGGTCAGATTGGTCATCAATTGATTCTGCCGGAAAACTCCTTCCGACTCGAACTGATAAACATTCTCGGGGATTCCCAGCGGATAAACAGGATCCGAAGGATAGGTTCCCAGTTCGGGCGTGTTCACATTGTTGGTCAACAATTGATCCCATCCGCGCGAATTGATATAGGTCACCGCAATGGTCGCGATTTTTGTAAGTTGGCGCTCCACGCTAATTGCGCTTTGCAACATCCCCGGCGCGTGAATCGTCGGCGCCAACCGATACACGGTTGGAAGAACTTGCTGAGATGCGCTACCGCATTCCGCTTCAAGGTGACTCAATGTCACCGGCATGGCCGGTGTTGTTGCAAAAAAGCACGTCGGAGAAGCAATCACATACTGTTGCTGTAGCACACCGTTCAGCCGTGTCGCTTGCATCAGCAGGGCTTCCGTAAATCGGTCGTAGAAAATTCCCGAACCGGCTCGAATCACCCATTGCGGCGAACCCTTCCCTCCGCCAAGTCCCCATGCCATCGCGATTCGTGGCGCCCAGTCCGCATGATCGCTGATGCCGCTCTGGGTTTCGAGGCGTAGTCCCGGGCTGATGGTCAGATTTGGACGCACTCGCCAGTCGTCCTGGAAGTAAAGCGCGAGATCCGCATACGACTGATAAGCAGCGGGCGTGCCCGCTGTGATCGCCAGTTGGTCTGCGCCGCCGCCATTTGCATTCGCGGGCAATCCGTTGGCGATATTCTGTTCGGTCGTTTGATACTGTGCTGGTCCTGCGAAGCTGAACATTCCCGAAAAATCGGAATTCGCGCTGCTGTTGTCAGTGGTCCAGCGCAGACGGCCTCCATAATTGAGCGTGTGCTTGCGCGTCACCATCTGTGTGTTGTTATCCACCTCGTAATTGTTCGTGGTGTCCAGAATTGTCTCTTCGTTGTTTCCGCCGGCATTGAAGGCCCCGAATACGTCCACGGTCGGCAATGTGCTCATCGGAATCTGGCTGGAAGTGTCGTGCAAGAACTGGAATCGCGTGTCATTCACCACGGACGTGTTGATGATTTGAGAGTCATCCACTTGTACAGTTTGTTCCGTTTCGAGCGAGTTGTATCCCTGCGTCGGAACGTCCAGCGCCGAACCGAGTTCGTTCTGCTCATTGTCGCGCCAGTATTGATACCGCACGGAAAGCGTGTTGTTCTTCGTGACCTGATAATCGACGCGCGGGCTTATGTTTGAGCGCGTCCGAGGGTTGGGCACCGAATCTGTAAATGGAACCCAGCCGCTGATCCCGCAGTTCGTTGTTGTGCCAGCGAGCGGCGTGAACGGACGCGATGCACCGAATAGTTGTGGATTTGTGTCATTGCTTAGGACGCACGCATCCAGCACGTCGACATCGTTGATGTTTCTCCGCTGCCCGCTGATAAAAAATGACGCCTTTTTGCTGATTGGCCCGCTCACGTCACCATTGAACAGGACGCTGTCGTACGACGGTTCTGTTACCGCAAACGGATTCATCGAATTGAAGCTGGAATCATTGCCCTGCAGCATGGCCTGCCCGTGAAACTTATCTGTTCCCGGCTTGGTGAAAATCTCGATTCGACCATATCCCAGCTTGTCGTATTCCGTAGAAAACGGGTTGCTGTTGATGCGAATTTCCCGAATCGCCGATTTCGGCGGCAACTGCCCCGCTGTGAATCCGTCGATGTACATTTGCCCACCACTCGGCCCGGCGGCCGGACCAGCCAACGCTTGCAAATCAGATTCCAACTCATCCGGATCATCGGAAAGAGCATCCAACTCTTTCCCGCTGATTACGATGGCTCCCGCATTGTTCGCAGGATTCACATCGAGCGTCGGCGCCTCGGCGCTTACCGTCACCTGCTGCTGCGATTCTTGAATCTCAAGTGACATGTCTAGTTCGGTGATCTGCAGCGCCTTAATTTCTACATCGTCATTTTCAAATAGGGCGAATCCTTTGGCGATCGCTTCCACTTTGTATTTCCCTGGCGCGAGCCCTTTGAGTTCATAATTGCCCTGGCGGTTTGTGTTCACGCTCACGGGTTGGCCAGTTGCTGGTGTTACGAGCACACTTGCGTTTGTGATCACTGCGCCCGAAGGATCCTTCACCTGTCCGCGCAGTGTACCCGTACCGGTTTGTGCCAGCGCACCGCTGCACATCATCGTCACTGCCAGTCCGATCATCAAAATGCGAATCCGCATGCAATACTCCTGTGAGTTTCTTCCCTGCGCGACTGAAAGAAGTTCCCGAAATTCACTGCAAGGGTCGGCAAGAATCGAATTGACAAGAAATTAAATTATGGCTGGTCTCCACCCTCGGCTGGTGCACTTAGGCTCCACGGTGAAAGCGTCATCGCCTCGGCTCCGCTCGGAGCCTCCAAGATCGGTTCCACTCCTCCGAGTAGCGTGATCGCTGTTACCTCTCCCGAGGCAGCCCCTTGCGTCGACACAATCATTACCGCTTCGCCTTTTTGCAAATTTGCGAGCGTTGCTGGAGGCAGGCGGCTTAACATCTGCTGCAAATCTGCACCGCCTCCGGCGCGCTGAAATCCTGCCTGGCTTCCACCGAATCCCTGTCCAGCTCCTTGCGGCGGGCCGCCCGCTCCACGATTCCCGCCCGCTGCACTGCCCCCAGACTTTCCCGCCTGTCCGCCGTTTTGCGCCATCCTCAGCCGCATCGCAATTCGTTGCGCCATTTCCGGAGCCAATTGCCGTATCTCCGATTGAGGAGTGAACTTCACCAGAAATGTCTGCTTGGAAATCAAATCCTTCACGCGAATCGTGTTTGCAGAAGCATCAATCGTGTCAATCGTTCCCGCAATATTTCGGAATGCGCCGGAAACAATCTCCTGTGCATCAAATGTGCTCCCATCCACGCTTCGCGTTCCGCGCGCCCGCAATTGGTCCCCGGGATGAACTTGGTCTATCGTAGTTGGCTTCGCGTCATTAAACTGCACCGAATCCGGGGCGTATCGCCGCAGGATCGTCTGCGTCGTCGTGTGAATTTCAATGGTTTTCGTTCCAGAAAGCCCCGCAACCGTGATGGCAATTGTTCCGCTCGCCGGGTCCACGGTTTTCACCAGCCCGCCTACTCCGCGCGCCCAGGCCTGCTCCTCTTCGCTGTGCGCTGTCTCAAGAGCCGCTCGCCTCATCGCAATGATGGTTCCTGCACTCAACGGCCCGCTCCCATTCGGTCCTCGGGAGAGCACCAGTATCCTGTCTCCCACCTGCAAATCTTGGAGGTGAATCGCCGTCGCGCCCGCCAAGGTCTTCTGCCCTGGCGCCACTTGCAGCATTTTAGTTGCGTCGCTCGCTGTTACCGTTATGTCGGCGCCTGCGTCGGTTGTCAGTGTGATTGTGTTGTCGGCAATCGCCTTGATAGTGCCAATTGTCCTGGTCACACTGCTCTGCGCACTCGACTGCTGCGCTCCCAAGATCGCGTACGTCGGCCGGGACGCAATCGCTATTCCGGCGAGCATCAGCACTGCCGCACCCAACACTCCAATGCCTGTCTTGCTCAAACGCATAGTCTTCTGCCTGTTGCTTTTTCTCTGAGAGGTAATTCGGATGGTGCACCCCACCGCGATTCCTCGCTGCTCTCCTGAGTTTTAGACGCACACCATTCCGCCGCGTTACCGAAAACTTCTTTCCTGTTTCGTTTAATCTGAAAAATCGAGGATCGCCAGAGGATTATGTTTCTACCCGGTAGGTCTTGTTCACTGAGCACTGCTCACTGATCACTGCTTTTGAAATCCGCTACTCCAATTTGTATCTGTGTGCCTCGCAGCCTCCAGAACTCTGCGCTGTTCCGTGGCGCTTGCCCGGGCCTTGCGCCATTCCCCTCATTTTGCTTCACCGTCCAAATGCCGTAGACCCGCCCATCGAATGCCGCGATACCTGTGTAGTCGCCCAGGAAGACTCCCTCCGCGTCGAATGCCTGCGGATTCCATGCGTAATTCGCAAACGTTTTTCCTCCGTCCGTCGAACGCGCAAGCGTCACGGTTTGCTTCCGGTTCTCTTCATCGGCTCGCCGGTCGTAAAACACCGCGTTCACCGATCCGTCCACAGGATCCACTGCCATCCACTGAAAAAACTGATCCGTCCCGTCATGCTGCGGATCCGTGTTCACCCGCAGCGCCGGACTCCACGTTTTCCCATGGTCCTCCGAAGTTGAGCAGAACACATCCACATCGCCATTCCTGTAATCGCTCCATGTCACATAAAGATTTCCGCCCTTTTTTTCGCCGCGCGGATCAATCCCAATCTGCGGAAAACCATTTGCCCGCTCCACTGCCTCTACGCCAAACATAATCGGTGCCGTCTGAATAATGTTCCGCGTCTTTGAAAAAGTCTTTCCGCCATCCTTTGAAGTTGTCAGCACGATGTGCTGTCCGTCGCCCCATGCGGCATATATCGTTCCATCGGGTCCTACCGTGCCCGCAAACCCTTCCAACGCGCCGTTGTCGTCGCGCGGGAGTCCGGGTCCGTTGTCAATTTCAATGGGAGTTGACCATGTCTTTCCATCATTCGTCGAGCGCACAAACAGCAGCTCCGAATTCGTCAGCGTCCATCGCGTCCATCCCACATAAAGGTTCCCCGCGTATGGCCCTTTGCTGTTGTCGGCCACAATGTATGGCTTGTCTTCAAACGGTATGCCCGGCTGCTGCGGCTGCGTGCTCACCGCGATTTCTTTTTCGTCCCACGTTTTTCCGCCGTCCATGGAACGCTTGATGTAAATTCCGTTTCGGTTCGCGTTGTGTCCCCAATAGCTGAACGTTCCTAGCTTGTCGAAAGCGATATAGCAAAGGAATGCGTGCCCTTGATTGTCGTACGTGACGCTTACGTCCCCGGAAACGTGATATTCCTTCGACTCCACATTTTCTGCGGTCCAGGTTTTTCCAGCGTCCGTCGAATAGGCGATGTGCGCGTTGTCCTGATACGCTGCCACGACGTTCTGCGGATGATTCGGATCCACCGCGATCGAAGGCTCCGTAAAAGATCCCGGCTCCTGCGTGACCATTGTCAGTGCCGCTCCGGGCGCCGGCGGCAACGCTGTCGAAATCGTCTGCGGCGGTCCGCTCGCCTCCTGAACCGTCGTTTGCCCCGCGCAAATTCCTGCCGCACACAGGATTCCTGCAATCACTGCAATTCTGGTCAGCCAATTTTTCATGATTCTTTTCTTTCCCGTTAACTGATCCTCACTCAAAAATAATCGTCTTATTGCCATGAAGCACGATGCGATTCTCAATGTGCCACCGCACCGCGCGAGACAGCACCACTTTTTCCAAGTCGCGTCCTTTTTCGACCAATTCCTCCAGAGCATCGCGATGCGAAATGCGCGCCACACCCTGTTCGATGATCGGCCCATCGTCCAGCGCTTCTGTAACGTAATGCGCCGTTGCTCCAATCAACTTGACGCCGCGCTCATACGCCTGCAAATGCGGCTTTGGGCCCACAAACGCCGGCAAAAACGAATGGTGGATATTAATGATCTGCTGCGGATAGTCGCGAATAAACTCCCCTGACAGCACCTGCATGTACCTCGCCAATACGATCAAGTCGATGTGGTTGGCTCGAATCAGTTCCAGTTCCCGTTGTTCCGCCGCTTCCTTGGTTTCTCTTGTTACGGGAATCGTGTGATAGGGGACTCCGTAAAAATCCGCGTGCCGCTTCGCGTCCGGATGGTTGCTCACGATCAATGGAATCTCGCACTTCAGCTCTCCCATCCTTTGGCGGTAAAGCAAATCCACCAAACAGTGGTCGAATTTTGAAACGAAAATCGCTGCGCGCGGCCGGTAACTCGAGAGCGCCAGGCGAAATCGCATCGAAAATTTCTCTGCGACCGGAGCGAAGCGCTCTGGAAAATCCTTCGCGTCAAGCTGAAATCCCGCCAGGTCCCATTCGATCCGCGCAAAATAAAAACGATCCAGTTCCGTCTGGTGCAGCTCGAAACGCAGAATGTTCCCGCCATGGCGATAGATGAACTCTGCAATCGCCGCGTCCAATCCCTTCTGGTCTGGAC
>JASHYE010000303.1 GCA_030043155.1 Candidatus Acidiferrales bacterium
GCTGGGCTTTGTCAGGCATCTTGTTAGACATGTTTGTCAGGCATCTTCATGGGACTTCGTGATCGGCGGTGTGGTAGACATTCTAGGGGAGCATACATAGCGACTAGTAGAATGTCAAGGGGAAGGGAAGGCGAGATATGGCGGCGTAAAGCCGCCGCTACAAACTGCAAATGCAGATTCCTCGTCGGATGCTCGTCGTATCCTCCTCGGAATGACAGTATTGCTTTCGAGGCAGTAACGTAACAGGTGCGCGGTCTGCGGCTATTCGTAACGAAGAGCGATGATGGGATCGACGCGCATAGCGCGGCGGGCGGGGATGTAACAGGCGAGCAGGGCGACGAGGGTCAACAGAATGGCGACGCCCGCAAATGTCGCGGGATCGTCGGCGTGAATTCCATACAACATGCTGGACATGAAGCGCGTGACGCCAAGCGCCCCGGCGATGCCGATGGCGGTGCCGATGAGAACGAGCAAAATTCCCTGCCCGATTACGAGGCGCAGCAGGTCGCGGGTCTGCGCGCCTAACGCCATGCGGATTCCGAGTTCGCGCGTGCGGCGCGCGACTTCGTAGGAAAGCAAGCCGTAGAGTCCGATACATGCGAGGAGGAGGGCGACCGCCGCAAAAAAAGTGGATAGCTTAGACATCAGGCGTTCTTGAAAGAGCATGACTTCGATTTGTTCGGTTTGCGTGCGCACCTGAGTGAGCGGCAGATTATTGGCGACATGCGAGACGATTTCGCACACATTTTTCACGAGCAAAGTGGGATTCCCTGCGGTGCGAAGCTCGAAATACGCTTCGTTGCTGATGAGCGGGACAAACATGATGGGCACGATGTCGCGCCTGGGTTGACCATACTTGGTGTCGCCGGCGATGCCGATGATCGTATAACCCGGGCTTGGATGCCGAACTTCGTAGTCGCTGCTCTGCGGGCCGCCCATGTGCAGGCCGATAGGATTTTGTTTGGGCAAATATTTGCGTGCGAACATTTCGTTAACGAGGATCGGGACAGGCACGGAGTGCGTGTATGCTTGCTCTGCGGATGCAAGAGCTGCGGCTAACGCGGGCGAAGGAGCGGCATTGTTTGCTCGCCAGGCGGCGCCCCTGGTTTCTTGCGCGGTGTTGGCGGCGATTGCCACGGCGAAATCGGCAGACGTAAATCCGCGTCCAGCAAGAATGGGAATGTGCATCGTGGAGAAAAAATTCAGACCCACAGTGAGCTCGTCTGTGTTGACGTTCTGTTTTGGCGGGGTGCCATCGAGATGGACGGCATCGCCGGAAATGCCGCCATCCAAGAGGGCGTCTTCGGAGTAGCTGACGGAGATTACGCCGGGAAGCGCCTGGAAACGCTGCTGCAAATTGCTGTAAAGCTGCTGCGTTTGCTGATCGGTGTAACCGGCGATGGTGGGATCGATATTGAAGAGCAAAACATTTCGCGCGTCGAAGCCAGGATTAATGTCGCGAAGATTGTGGAGTGTGCGAACGAGCAGGCCCGTGCCAATCAAAACGATAATCGAAAGCGCGACCTGCGCGATAACGAGCGCGTCGCTGAGATGCAACCAGCGTGCGGAGTGCGTGGCGTTGCCGGGGAGCGAGGAAGCGGCTTCTTTAAGCGTTGGAGTGAGGTCGATGCGCGAGTTGCGAAGCGCGGGTGCGAGGCCGAACAGAATCCCGGTCATGAAAGTGATGACTATGGTGAAGGCGAGCACGCGCCAGTCCGGCGCGACGATGAATGGAAACGGGTGTTCGGCCCCGCGGGAAAAGAGATTGCTAATCGCGTCGACGCCCCAGATAGCGAAGAAAATTCCGAGCACGCCGCCGGTTAAGGAAAGCAAAACGCTTTCGGTTAGAAGCTGGCGAATGATGCGCGAGCGGCCTGCTCCGAGAGCGAGACGCACGGCCATTTCTTTTTGACGCGAAGCGGAGCGTGCGAGAGTGAGTCCCGCGACGTTGGCGCAGGCGATGAGAAGAATAAATGCGACGATGGACATGATGACGTAGAGCATGGGCGCGATATAGCTGGTTTCTCCGGTGAGGACGGCGTGCGCGAGCTCGAGATGAATCTCAGGCTCGTCGGTTTCCTTGAATACCGGCGTCGAGCCGTGAAGCATTACATTGCGGAAAACTGTGGTCGCGGCGGCCTGCGCCTGGCCGATGGAAACGCCGGGCTTGAGGCGTCCCAGCATGACCACCCACCATTCGCTTGGATCGCTTAAGCGTTCTTGATGGCCCCACCATTCACCCTTGACGCGGTCAGCGAGGGAAAGCGGCATAAAGAAATCCTGCGTTTTGCCGGGAGTGAGATTGGTGAAGTGCGGGTCAGTGACACCGATGATTGTAGCGGTGGTGTTGTCGAGCTGGACGGTGCGGCCGATAACGGAGCGATCGCTGCCGAAAGCGCGAACCCAATAGGCGTAGCTCAAGACGATGGCGGGCGATGCAGAGGGAGCGTTATCGGACGCAGTGAGCGGGCGGCCAATGAACGTGTTCACGCCCAGAGTGGAGAAAAAATCGCCGGAGACATACGTACCTTGCGCAATGCTGGCGGCACCGTTACCGGTGATGTCGACATCGATAGGACCGGCGAACGCAGCCATGCCGGAAAACGTTTTGGCTTGTGCCTCCATGGTGTGAAAAAGCGGAACGGAGAAGGAGCACCCTCCGCTGCAATCGCCGTAGCCGCTGGAGCCGCTGCCATCTTTGTACGTGGGCTTGGCGTGCGCAGACCAACTAAAGACGACGAGCTGCTGGGGGGCTTTTACAGGCAATGAGCGCAAGAGCACGCCGTCAATCAAACTGAAAATGGCGGTGTTGGCGCCGATACCGAGGGCGAGGGTGAGAATCGCGACGGCGGTAAAGCCGGGGGATTTTCTGAGCATGCGAAGAGCGTAACGAATGTCCTGAATCGCGGATTCGATGAAATTCACGCCGACGGAGTCGCGGATTTCTTCTTTGTATTTCTGGTAGCCGCCGAATTCGAGGTGCGCGCGGCGGAGAGCCTCGGTAGGCGGCACTCCGGAATTTTCCAGGTCAGCAGCGCGATTCACGATATGCGCGCGAAGCTCTTCGTCCATGTCGTGCTCGACGCGCGAACGACGGAAAACTGACAGTGCAAAAGTGCGAAGCGCAGCGAGAAGGCTCACGGCACCTCCTTTTCAGATCACTGGATATGCGGGCCGATAAAATCGATCGGCCCCTACAAATTCTTCGCGGTCGGCGCGACCGTTCGGGACTTCTCGGAAAGACAAGTTGGCGGCATAAAGCCGCCGCTACAAAGGCTACGGCCGCAGAACTTCGCGGGAAACGCGAAGCACTGCGCTACAAAGGCAAATGCAGATTCCTCGTCGTCCCGACTGGAAACGCTCGGGACTCCTCGGAATGACAATAGGGACGCGGCGGCCAGACTTCTCGTCGGATGCTCGTCGCATCCTCCATCGGAATGACAATCCAAGGAAGAAGGCCCTCATACCTTCTCCGGAAGGGCGCTGAGAGCGGAGGCGATTGCGACAGCGAGACGGTTCCATTCGTCAGCCTCTTCGCGCAGGCGCTTTTGGCCGGCCTTGGTCAGTTCGTAAAATTTTGCGCGGCGATTATTTTCGGAGGCTCCCCATTGCGCCTTGAGCAATCCCTGGCGCACCAGCCGGAACAGCGC
>JASHYE010000304.1 GCA_030043155.1 Candidatus Acidiferrales bacterium
GATAATCAATAGGATTGCCACGCCCGCAAACGTCGCTGGATCCGTCGCCGAGATGCCCCATATCTGGCTGGTGATGAACCGCGTCAATGCCAGGCTCGCCGCAACTCCGAGAACAATGCCCACTGCAACCAATCGGAGCCCTCGCAGCAAAATCATGTAGAGAATGTTGTCCTCTTGCGCGCCGAGGGCCATGCGAATGCCGATTTCGTGGGTGCGCAGCGCGACGTTGTAGGCCATTACACTGAAGATTCCAGCGATCACAAGCAACAGAGCGATAGCTGCCAATGGGCCAGATAGCGTAAGACCAAATTCCGGCGTGGCGTAGGTAAGCTTTTGAAGAAATTCTTCAAGCGGGCTCGAATAGGCGATTATTTCATCGCTATCCACCGACCAGACGGCGTCGCGCACAGCGCGGACCAACGAGAGGGGATTCATGGCGGTTTTGAGCAGAAGAAAACGGCCGCCTCCAACCGTGTAGGGCAGGAAGATCAACGGCGTGGACGGTTTTTGCGGGCTGGCATTCCTGATATCGGCTACGACGCCGACGACCTGAAAATCAGTGTCCTGTGCCGCACCTATCGGCGGTTGGAAGGATTTGACTTCAATCTGTTGTCCGAGGGGACTCTTAGAACCAAATAAATCAAGCGCGAGCTTTTGATTCACCACTACGTCGAGCGCCGCTTGTTGCACTTCTTCGCTTGAAAGCCAACGCCCCTGAAGCAGACGCATTTGCAGCGTATCGAGAAAATTCTCATCGCAAGCAAGTAGGCCCGCTTCTTCGGTCCGCGCACCGCCGGGAACAGTCACTTGAGGTCCGCGGTCGGGGCCGTATCCGGGGATGGTGTCCTGGACGGAGACGTCGGTTACACCGGGTAATGCTTTCATGTGGTCCACGATGCCGTGAAGGGTGGCGAGTCCCTCGGGAGAAGCGAATTTTTGGGTCGGAGGAAGTTGCGAGTGGCCCGGCGGCGGGAGAAAGATAACCAGCATGACATTCTTGGGGTTGAATCCCAGGTCTACATGCGTGAGAAGAAACAGTGTACGCATCAGCAAGCCGGCACCCACGAGCAACACAATCGAGAGGGTGACTTCGCAAATCACCAGAGCCGAGCGGAGCTTTCCATGAGTAGCGCCACCGGTCTTGCCTGCGCCGGTCAACTGCGGCTGCAAGTCTGCCCGCACGACATGGACCGCGGGTACCAAACCGCAGATCAATACCGTCAGCAGGGTAACGCTCAAGGCGAAAAGCAGCACCGGTACATTAAGACCTAAGCTCAGGAACGCTTCCGCTCCAATGCCTCCTCCCAGTGGACTGCCGCTCGCCAACACGTGCGGCAGAAGCGCGGCGATAATTTTCAGTCCGCACCAGGCAAAAGCGCAGCCGACGAAGCATGCTGCGATTGCCAGGATCGAGCTTTCCACGAGCAGTTGGCGAACGATTCGGCCACGCGACGCGCCGAGCGCGGAACGGACAGCGAGCTCTCTTTCGCGGGTGCTGGCGCGAGCCAGGAGCAGGTTAGCAACGTTGCTGCAGGCAATGAGGAGCAGCATCATGACCGCGGCCAGCAAATCATAGAGAAGATGCTTGATGTCAGAATGGAACCCCGGGCCTGCATCCGGTCCCTGCGCGCCGATCAGATTGTCCTCCGCAGTTTCCACGTCGGCGCGGAAATGCTTGGGAAAATCTTTCGGATGAGCCGCAGCGAGCCGTTTCTCGATCACATCCAAATCTGACGATGCAGCTTGGAGGCTCATACCTTGCTTCAAGCGCGCCAGCAAAAAAAACGGGAAATGCCCGTAAGCACCTTTTGGCGCTTCCTGCGAGAGGTCGAGCGGGATCCAGATTTCTTCGTTGGGACCAAAAGCGTGAAAGCGCGGCGGCATAACACCGACGAGAGTTCGTGGCTCGCCATCCACGACGAAGTTCTTGCCCAAGATTTCGGGATCTCCGTCAAAATCCGACTTCCAAGTGTTGTAGCTGATGACGAAAACGCCCGGAGCCTTTGGGTTGCCATCGGCGGGTTCGATGCCGCGACCGAGCAATGCTGGGACACCGTAGAAAGCGAACGCGTCTGATGTAACGCGCGAAACAGAGAATTGGTAAATGTGCGGGCCTTCGCTAGCCAGCACCCCACCGCCCCAGCTGACGTAGCCAACTACGCTCTCGAAGACGTTATTTTGCTTGCGAATCTCTTCGAAATCTTCGAGCGACAGGCCAAGAGAGCTAGTGCTGCCTGCATCTTCGTCGTGGATAGTCGGTACGACCAAGCGGCTGGAATTCTTCGCCGCGAACGCGTTAAACATCAGATTGTAGAAAATGCCGAATCCAATCGTTGACGCGCCGATGCCGAGGGCTAAAGTGAGGACGGCAACGGCCGTGAAGCCGGGAGATTTGAGGAACATGCGCGTCGCATAGCGAAAGTCTTGCCAGAGATGATCGAACCAGAGCCAGCGATAAGATTCGTAGAAGCTCTCTTGAGTTTTGGTGACGTTGCCAAAGGCTCGGTACGCGGCGTTGTGAGCTTCTTCGAGGCTCAGGTCCTGTTCGCGGAGGCGTTCCTTTTCCAACTGGATGTGCGCCTGGATCTCGGCGCTGAAGTCGGCAGCTTTGCGCTTGCGGCGGAAGATTTTCTCAAACATCCGCGAACCTCCTGAACGCGCTCACTCGTGGCGAAGCGCCACCATGGGATCAACGCGCATAGCCCGGCGAGCGGGGATGTAAGAGGCCAGAAGTGCGATAAATACAAGAAGAACGGCCACAGATGCAAACGTAAGCGGATCGGTGGCTTGAACACCATATAAGAAACTCTTCATCGACCGGGTCACGGCGAATGCAGCAATGAGGCCAACGCCAACTCCGAAAGCAGCAAGGCGGATGCCGTCTCCCACCACCATTTTCGACACATCACTTCGCTGTGCACCCAGCGCCATACGAATGCCGATTTCTTGGGTGCGCTGTGCGACACCGTAAGAGATAACGCCGTACATTCCGATTGTGGCTAGCAAGAGAGCAAGGGCAGCGAATGCACCCAGAAGGAGCATGGAAAAACGCGGTCCGGTCATAGAATCAGCGACGACGTCAGCAAGGGGTTTGACGGCTGCCATCGGCACATCAGGATCGATGGAACGAATTGTTTCGCGCGCACTCTCAGTGACAGATGCAGGATCTTGCGTTGTGCGCAGAAGGATGTCCATGGTGAGCAGGGGAAGCCACTCTTTTTGGGTATAGGGCACGAACATTTCTGGGATGGGAGCTTCGCGAAGGGAGGCATGTTTGATGTCGGCTGCAATACCAACGATGGTCGCGGCCGGATATTTAGTGTCCTTGGGCCCCACTTGTTTACCTAGGGGGTCTTGGCCCGGCCAGAATTCACTCGCCATGTCCTCGCTGATGACCGTGACAGGCATGGAATCAGCAGTGTCCGACTCCAAGAAGGGTCGGCCGCGCAGAATGGGTGTTCCAGCCGCTGAAAAATAACCTGGTGAAATCACCGCGTAATTTGAAACCGGGACATCTGCCGAGCTCTTTGGGGCACGACCCGGAATACGAATCCTGTTACCATCGGCAGCGCCTCCCATTGGCAAAATCTCGGTAATCCCAGCCGATTGGATACCCGGCATGGCCTGTAAGCGGCGGAGAGTCTCGTGATAGAACGAGACGATGTGAGGGGTGTCAGGATACTTCAACGGAGACAGCGCTACCTCAAAGGTGAGAACGTGAGCGGGACGGAAGCCGGGATCGACGGTGAGCAGATGATAAAAAGTCCGGGTCAGAAGTCCGGCGGCGATGACGAGGACAAGTGCCAGGGCGATTTGCGAGACGACGAGGAACTGACGAGCCTTTTGCGCCAGGCGGCTCGAACCGGATCGCTGGCCTCCTTCTTTGAGCGATTCGACGAGCCTCCCGTGTGTGGCGGCGAAGACAGGAGCAAGTCCGAAGAGAACTCCAGTAAGTAGGGTGATGCCCAGCGCGAAAGCGCATACGCGAATATCGAGGCTGGTTTCACTAAGGCGCGGAATGCTAGAAGGGCCGAAAATCTTCACGAAGTAGATTGCGGATTGCGCCAGAAGAATTCCTGCCAGGCCTCCGACTCCGGCCAAGACGATGCTCTCCGTCAGAAGCTGGCAAATCAAACGTGAATTCTTCGCACCGAGCGCCGCGCGCAAACTCAGTTCGCGCTTGCGTGCAAGCGAGCGAGTGAGAAGGAGACTGGCGACGTTGGAGCAGGCAATCAGCAGCACCACGCCAACGGCTGCGAGGATCAGCAGCAGTGGCTGGCGTGTGTCTCCAGCAGCTTGATGCGGCAGCGAAGTTACGCGGGAATTAAACCAGGCCTTTCTGTCTGTATAAAAAGCTTCCAGACGTTTTCCCAAGATGTTCATTTCTGCCTGAGACTGCGCGACAGTGACGCCCGGCTTCAACCGCCCAACGACGGCAAGTCCGTATGGCTCGTTGGGGATAAGGGGGCCGCGGTTGAGAGCAATGGGGATCCAAAGCAAACATCGCGGAGCAAAATCAAAGCTGTCAGGCATCTCATTCGCGCGCGGGAACGCAAAACCGCGCGGCATCACGCCAATTACCGTGTAGGGGGCGCCGTTGAATTCGAGCGTACGCCCCACGACTCCAGGATCAGCACCGAATCTTTCCCGCCATAAGGCATCGCTAAGAATCACTTCGTGTTCATGACCAGGGGAGTCCTCTTCGTCCGTGAAAGTGCGACCCAAAGCGGGGGACACGCCAAGTGCCGGGAAAAATTCTGCCGAAACACGGAGGCCGTCCAGAAGAACTGGATCTCCGGAACCCGTCAGAGTAAACGTGTCGCTTTGAAATGCAGCAAGATGCTCAAAGCTTTTCGACTCGCTCGAGAAAAACAAGAAGTCGAACCGCGCCCAGGGAAGTATGTCGTAACCGATGTTCAGCCCGGGCGGAGACAGACGCCACGGAAAAACGATCCTTTCCGCATGAGGGAAAGGCAAAGGTTTGAGCAGGACGACATTCACCAGGCTGAAAACAGCCGTGGTTGCGCCGATGCCAAGAGCGAGCGTAAGGACAGCAATGGCGGTGAAGCCGGGGGATTTGCGCAGCATGCGGGTGGCATAGCGAAAGTCCTGCCAAAGATGATCGAACCAGAGCCAGCGATGAGATTCGTAGAAGCGCTCTTGAGTTTTGGTGACGTTGCCAAAGGCCCGGTATGCGGCGTTGTGAGCTTCTTCGGGGCTCAGGCCCTGTTCGCGGAGGCGTTCCTCTTCCCACTGGATGTGCGCCTGAATCTCGGTACTGAAATCGGCGGATTTGCGCCTGCGACGGAAGAACTTCGCAAACATGACGCTAGCCTCCTTCGGATTCAAGAATCCGTCCGATGGCGGAGGCGAGGCGGCGCCACTTGGTTGTTTCGCGGGCGAGCTGTTTGCGTCCTGCGGAAGTCAGCGCATAGAAGCGTGCCTTGCGATTGTTAGCGGAAACGCCCCATTTGGCGGAGATCCAGTTGCGCTCCTCGAGACGCTGAAGCGCAGGATAGAGGGCACCGTGTTTGACGAGAAGCTCTTCATCGGAAGTTTGTTGAATGGCGCGCGCAATCCCCTGGCCGTGTTGCGAGCCGAAGATGAGCGTGCGGAGGATGAGCAAATCGAGAGTGCCCTGGAGAAGCTCCAAGCGCTCTTGTTCGTCGTTCTTGCTTTGGGTAGACATTTAACAGGAGTCTGCACGCGCTTGGGTAAGATGTCAACAGGTAAAAAGCACGATGACACTTGGGCGGCGCTGCGCTTTCAGCGCGAGAAAGGCAGGTGAGCGCGGGCTCCGCGAAGTCATCCGGAGCGCCAAATTCGCGTCTAAACTCCTGCCCTTTACCTGCAAAACCGAGCTCTCTTGCGGAGACTACTGTTTATCGAGCACTCTTCCCGCGTTTAAGTTATCGAAATTCATGATCGTATTGAGTACGAGCGAATAGCTGCCCTCGGTTTCGCCACGGTAAATCGGATTGTTCCCAAACAGCACAACATGCCCCTGATCCATGGGAACATCAACCACGGCGGGCTGCTCAGCAATGGAGTTTCCTCCCTGAACGAGGCCGGAGACGAGAAGGTCATGCACGTCGGCGTAGCGCAGAATGACGCGCGGGCGGTACTGCGGCGGGATGACGCCAACGCCATTGCGAAGTTCTTCCACACTAACGGGGGCGGCCTCCCACGGTTCGACGTTAGGCTCAGCCGGAGCAGCTTCGTTCTTGCGGCCGACGACGAAATCCGGATCGGTCAGCGTGCCGCGGCCAGTTGCGCGCGTGCTCATCTCTTCACCGAGTCGGCGGAAGCCTCCGCGGCCGACCGTGTTGCTGACGTCGAAGGCAGGGCAGTCGGAACAATAAACCGAAAGCGAATCGCCGCTGTAGCCATAAGCGATGGGACTCGCCGAGTCGACGAAATCCGTGCGAATCACGCTGCCGATGATGCGCTCACCGGTTGAGCGCGCAACGGTAACGCCGTGCGTGAATCCGAGCGACACAGCAAGATTAGCGGTGTCCATCACAGTGACGAGCACGCCGCCTTTCCTGACGAAATCCTGCAGATGGGCCACGCCATCCCAGCCCAGCTCAGGCCGCGTGTCAGGAGTGGAGTCAAGCTTGCCGATATTCGGCGTGAGAGAAGTGTTTTCCCATGGAAGAGGATTGCCCCAATCGGTGGAGAGGCCATTGATGATGAGATCCGGACTGACGAAACGGCCGACTGGCGCGAAAAGGATAACGTCGTACTTGGAGTTGAGGTCTGGCTCCTTGGCGACGGTCTGCGTGCTGATGTAATCATAGGGCACATGGAGATTGTCGAGGACTTCCCGCCACCAGCCCTCCGTCTGAGTGCTCAGCCACGTGTGCATGAGGGCCACCCGTGCCGCACGGACCGGATGTGTTTTCACCGACGGCGCGGAATCGAGAGCGTAAGCTTCCAGGCCGAGGCCGGAGACTGCGGACTGCAAATCGGATGAACTGACGTTTTGAATGAGGAATGTGCCGCGATTGAATTGATGGCCAGCGGATTCAAACGGCTCCTCAGCGGCCTCGATTTGCGCGTCCTTTAATTTGTACCGCAGAGTAGCGAGCGCGACGTCGCCCGTGTCGTTGATGGCGAAGACTGACCCGCTACCGAAGACGCCGCTGGGCGCAGCGATGTCCGTCACCCGCTGCATAGGGACACTGAGAACGCTCGGATCGGTGACGCGGAGGACTTTCACATTGAAGAGTTCGCCGAAGGTCCAGCCAGTGTCGTCATAGGGAGTCTTTTGCGGATCGTCGGGCGCCCAATATTGGTAATCGAGGAGCGCGTCGGCGATACGGGAATAGGGCTGGTCCATGCGAATAATGTAGCTACCCGCTGGCAGACTGACAGTCGTGGTTGACTCGGCGGAAGATTCGGAACCCGACGATTTAGGTGTGGCGTGAGAATGGCCGCTCGAGGCTTTTGCCGGCACGGTAACTGAAAAATCGGAAGTCGCGCGGGAGATTTCGCAGTGCTGGAGCTGGAGCACGTGTAGCAGGTCAGCCTGCGCTCCCACGCGCGGATCATTGCCTGGAAGAACGTAAGCGGCTGGACCTTCCTCCTGCGGCTTCATCACCGAGCGCTTGGCCTTGAGATAAAAATTGTGCAGGAACATCTGGCGATTTTCAGAGAAGAAATGGAGTGACGTGAGCAGCCCAGTCTCTTCGTAATTGTTGTTGTCGCGCTGCGACCAGAGCACGCTCGGCAGAGGCGGATTCTGACGCCACCACGTTCGCGAGTAATCGTCGGAAGTCAGAGTGCGCTGCTCGGTGTCAGCTCCGCCGTTGCCAAAAGTTTCGTACAGGCGGCTGATGCCGTTGTGCATGGCCGCAAAAAACATCAGATAGCCGGGAGACCACGTGTCGAACTGGCCATGCGTGAAAACGCCGGGCATACCGAGTTTCGTCATGTCCTGCACGTTGCGCCAGCCCAGAATTTCCCATTCATTGGTGAGAATTGGATCGACCCAGGCATTGAATGGCCCGTCACCGGCGGTGTTGTCATAAAGATACGGCACGGATTCGTGGAGATCATGCAAAACTTGCGCATCGAAACCGACGAACGTATTAAGAACGTTGCGGCTGAGCGCGAGCGTCATGCCCATGGCGTCGCGATTGTTGTCGTGCGCGACGTAATGGCCCCAGTACATCAAGTTCGGATAATTTTCCTGCGGATGCGCCAGATGCCAGCGGTAGAGGTCGACCATGCGATCGCGTCCGTCGACTTCCACGATGGGCGTGATGAGCGTGATGACGTGGTCGCGAATATCCTGAATATAAGGGCTGTCGTCGACCGCGAGGCGATAGGCAAGCTCCATCAGCGCGGTGGGCGCGCCGGTTTCCGGCGAATGGATTGTGCCGGTGATGTAATAAACGGGCACCGCGGAATCGGCGATTTTATCGGCTTCGGCGTCGTCGAGATGAATCGTGCGCGGGTCCGCGAGCTTGGCGAGCTCAGCGCGATTGGCATCGAGATGGGCGATGTTTTCTTCTGAAGAGACGGCAACGGCGATCATCTCGCGG
>JASHYE010000305.1 GCA_030043155.1 Candidatus Acidiferrales bacterium
TTCGTCTGTCTTGTAGAATTTACGGCCCGCGACGACCATCGCTTCCTCAATCGCCGCGACAATCACCTCAGGCTCAATGTGTTTCTCGCGGCTGATTTGCTCGATTGTTTGGTAAAGCAAACTCGCCATTTCAGTAATTCTCCGTCAGAACTCGACTACCAAATTCGCCTTCCGAATATTGCCAAAAGGAATCGCAATCGTTCCCTCTTTGATGGAAAGCTGAACCATTCCGTCTATGCATCCCGCGAGTCGCCCTTCGAAATACTTCGAATTTTGCACTGGCTCGTTCAGCCAAATGTGCGCGAGCCGCCCGGAGAACCTCTCGTAATCCGAAGGCTTCAGGAGCTTTCGGTCAAGCCCCGGCGAACTCACCTCCAACACATACCCGGCGCCAGGAACCAGATCCTCCACGTCGAGGATCACACTCAACTGCTCGCTCACTGCTTCACAATCGCTGTGGCTCACTCCCGAGCCCATCGTCTGACCTGGTGACGGAGCGCGGTCAATGTAGACGCGCAGCAAGCGCTGCTTCCCAATCTTCCACTCCACATCGACAACTTCCACGCCGACGGAACCAGCCACGCGCTCCGCCGCTTCGCGAACTTTCTCCACGTCCATTTAAGCCGCCGCCGCTACGCGGACTAGTTCAAAACGGAACTTGATTTCTTTCCTGCAACAAAAAAGTGGGCTCGCGCCCACTTGAACCTTCGTCCGGCTTCGAACTCAATCAGTATAGGCGCAGAATGCGCGAAACGCAAGCCGAGCCCGAGCTCACTAAAAGTGCAGCGCCGACCTGCATTTCAAGGGCACAGAGAGGGTCCGCTTCGCAGTCGAGGGCGAAAAAGACTCTGCTCGCGGAACCCTGCTACTTCTTCTGCGAGGGCTTAGTCGTTCCGGGATGAGCCGCGGGAGGAGCGGCGGCCTTCACGGGATAGGCATCATCGTAGAGCTTGATGATATCTTTCGTAATGTCGATCTGCGGCGCACCGTAGACGACCGTGGTGTTCTGCGCCGATGTATCCATGACCACTCCATAGCCATTTTGCTGCGCATACTTGTCCACCAGCGGCATCATTCGTTGCCCAATGTGATTGACGGCGTCGTTCGTCGCATCCTGCATGTCTTGCTGGAGATCCTGTTGCTCCCGTTGGCCTCGGCGCTGCAGTTCCGTACCCTGCCGCTGCAATCGCGCCTTTTCTTCGTCGCTGAGGGTGTTCGCTCCGGTCTGGAGCCGCTGCCCGATATCCTGAATCTGCTTGCTGATGTCCGTCAACTCATTCTGCCGCGGTGTAAACTGCGCCTGAATCTGCCTGGATGCTTCCCTGCCTTCCGCAGTGCCGGCCACTGCCTCTTGCAGATTGATCACGGCTATCTTGGAGGGCGCGTCCGCAGTGGAACTAGCCTGCGCCCATGCAGCCGGAATTACCAAAAGAACGGCGAACGCCGCCGCGAATGAATATCGAACCTTCATGCTAGCTCCTTAAATGTTCCTTGAGGAAACCACAAACCCGCGATTATAGCGGCCTCTATACAACTCGGTCAACCTGAATCCGGCCCCGCTAAACCTGCGAATCCTACTCCATACCGATGCAAAATACGATTTTCCAGTTGCCGCACCTGATTCGCTGAGCGCCTGCGCCCATGCTGTTTCCGCGCTCTTACGGCAACGGGATCAGCAGCAAGCGCCCATTCGCCTGGTCCACGACTGTCGCAATGTCAGTTTCGGGATTGATGGCTACCGAGAATGCCGCCGATCCTCCAAAGGGAAGGATCACCTCCGTCTGAGCGGTATTAATCAGCAGCTGAGCACCCGGGGGGTTCGTCGCCACAAAGTCGAAGATGGAAAGCGTATTGGTCGCCTGATTTACAGTCACGCCGGTTCCGCTCTGGAAATTGTACGCAATGGCGGTTGGATCAATTCCGACCTTGAAGTAGTTCACCACCAGCGTCTTTGCGTCAATGATTCCGATCTCATTATCCAGGCTGTCCGCCACCAGGAACGTATCGGTTATCGGATCGAATGTGGCGTCGAGCGGATTATTGAATCCGCTCACCCGGTCAGCTGACGGAAACGTTGCTTGTGTAGACGTAAGCGCAAGACCGTCTACGGTATTCTGGGCGCTCGCCGTGACAATTCCTACATTGTCGATCGGATCCACGGCCAGGCCAAATGGCCCTTGATCCACATTGGTGGACGTCGCTGCAGTGGATGAACTTGAGCTGAGTGTGAAGCTCGAAATAGAGTTGGAATCGATGTTGCTGTCCGCAACGATGGAGAGAGCCGTATCCGGTTGAATGGCGACACCGGCCGGATTCAGAGCCGGCTGCAAGCTGACCGTGGAATCCACAAGTCCGTTGACGTAATCGATAACGGTAGCATCGCCGCTTCCGTTATCGGCAACCACGCCCAATCCCAATCGCGGCAGAACGGCTACACCCTCGGGACAGGTCCCCACGTTCAGCGTATTGCTCACTGATGCTGTCGCGAGATTTACCACTGCTACCGTTCCTGGCCCGACGCAGTTTCCGGAGGGGCTCATCGTCGGCCCTTGGGTCGTTACCATGGCCTCGTTCAAATAAGAGTCAACGGCAACGCTCATTGGATTCAGCCCAATGGGCACTGTGCCCACCACAAAAAACCGGCTGACGTTTGAACTTGCGCTGCTCGAATTCACTACGTCGAGAGAATAACGTCGTGGCGAGCTGAGCATGCTCCCCGGCACTGTCGCGATGGCCTGACGCCCGTCGGTACTTACCGTTGTAGGCACTACGGTACCGTCTAGTTCAACTTGCGCCCCTGAAGAAAAGCCGTAGCCGTTCACCGTGACCGTCAGCGATCCACTCGAGGGAGCCGCGTAAGTGTACGACGGGCTTACCTCCGTGATCTGTGGACTAAGAATCGCCCCAAGCGACAGAATGGAAACGTTGTTGGAACCTGCATTTGCGATTACCGCAAGGTTCTGGCCGGCATCAATCGCTACGGCGTCCGGCGACGTACCGACGGGAATACTGCTGATCACCTGCAGGGCGCCCAAATTGATCACTGATGCAGCGTTTCCTGGCGTGTTCACAGCTACGGCGATATCGGTGAGCGGGTTGACTGCGACGCCCACGAAGCCTTGCGAGGTTGTCACACTGTTTACAGTCTGGTCCAGCAAGCTGAACGTGTTCATTGTTGTGGTATTCGGATCCACCAGAACGGCTTGTTCGGTCTCTGTATTGATCGCTGCGCTGTCAATATTTGTCGAAATATTCAAGAAAGCGAGTACATTCGGCACGCGCGCGACCTGGTTCGAGGTCGCATCGCTTCCCAAATCTACAATCGAAACCGATCCCGACCCGCCCGGGGTCACTATCGCCCAATTCAACTTCGGCTCAACGGCAATCGCTGGCGTGGGCCCTGTGCTCACAGGCGATGTGTTGGAGTTGGCGTTCACCGCGCAATTGTTTGGCATCGTCGGATCGGACCCGCCCACTGTACAGACGAGGCTCGGCGGAGTGGTCGACAAATCAAAAATTGTCGCGATATTCGAAGAAGAATAAGCGACGATCGCCCGGTGCGTCAGCGGATTCACGCCCACGGCATAGGGCACGGGGGCTGGAGTTGTTCCCGTCGGATCCGCAGGCAGTGAAACTGTGGAGGAAACGGTGCCACTCGTGAGACTAATGATGGAAAGCGTGTTATCCGTGCTGTTGACAACCGCCGCCAGATGCAGAATATCGTCTACTCCAACACCGGTCGGAGTGTGTCCGACGGACACCGTCGTTGACACCACCGGTGGATTCGCATCCAGATTCAATAACGACACGTTTGCGCTTCCCTGGTTGACAACCGCGGCCACGCCCAGCCCCGAGTCGACCCCCACCGCGACCGGCTGCGTGCCGACCGAAAGGTTCTCGGTCACCGAAGTTGGAAGATTTGTGGCCGCCGTTGCAATCGCCACATTCGTTGATGAAAAAAAACCGGGCATATCCGAATTCTGAACCAGGACTGGGACCAATCCCGGAGTGGCAAATAAAGAACTCGGAAGCGTCACCTGCATTTGACGGCTATTCGTCAGCGTCACCGGCAAGGTGGCTCCCTCTGAAGTCGCCTGCGTTGAAGCCGAAAAGTATCCGCCATTCAGATTAAGCGTCGCGGATGGGGCTGAGGTGGAAGCTGGAAAACTCACAGGGCTTGCCGCGGTCACCGCCGGCCGGGTTGGCTGAACATTCAAATTCTCCGCCTGAATGACATCGCCATTCTGGCGCTCGAGACTGATGGGAAGACTCGAAACGGCAGTCGAGAAAAAGCTCCCCGGTATCGTCGCGCGAACCATCCCGCTGTTGATAAACGTCGTTGGCACGGGCGCACCATTGACGAGCGCCTGGGTTGTGGAAAAGAAATTCGTGCCGAAAAGATAGACGTCTTGTTCCGCTGAGCCCTCCACTGCCGTTGTGGGCTCCAGTGGAATATTCGTGCTGAACGCTGGATCTGTCGCTGTAATCACGTTCACTGTTGCGCTCGCCGTTTGGCTGGTATCCGCAGCAGCAGTCGCCGTGATGGTCACTGAGGTTTGCGGCGTGGGAGGTGCAACATAGCAGCCATAACTTGTCCCGGGCGCTACGGGATACGATGATGTAGGAGTAATCGGCATGTTCGCCGTGCATGCCGTCGACGTGATGGTTCCTACGGTGGAATTGCCATTCCCAATGCCGTTCACAGACCAACTCACGGCGGTATTTGTGTTGCCCTTAACAACTGCGCTGAATTGAAACTGTTCGAGCGTACCAATAGTGACGGAACTGGGTGTTACGGTAACACTTACACCTGATTCAACGGTCACATCCACGATGGCGTAAAGGCCGGTATTCGCCTGGCTCTCGGCCACTATGCTTACCATCGAATTCGGCGGCAGCTTCGTGGGGCCGGTGTAAAGACCATTCACGGTGATTGAGCCGAGGGTCGTATTTCCTCCTTCAACGCATCCGGTTGGCATTGCAATATTCGCCACCGTCGATTGGCCGGTAGCGATAGACGCGGGAGCCGGATTGCATACGAACCAGTAAACGAGGGTGTTGGAGATTCCCGCGACTTGCGCATTGAACTGCTGCGTGCCGGTTCGCACCACAAAAGCGTTTGCCGGTGTCAGTGTCACAGTCTCCGGCGTCCCGCTGCCTCCGCAGCCCACGATGGCGCTTGTAAACAGCAAAAATGCCGCTATCTTTCCAAATCGCATCCACGTTCCTCCGCCATTTTCCCGCCGCCGTGTTTCGATAATTTCAGACTGATGTTTGCCGTTCATAATCGTTGCGAATTCAGAATGTCCGACCCACCGTGAACCGGAACGTGTGGCTGGGTTCAACTAGACTGGTCGGGAATCTTTGCACCTGGCTTTGAAGCATCTGGTTGAGTATCGGAACCACTTGCGATTGCAGCGTTCCCGGAGGCAAAGATGCGATCTCCGCGGGACTCAAGTAGTAAGCACCCTCATGCCCCTCGATCAGTTCGTCCAGGCGGGTCGCGTTGTACGCATAGTAGAAACGGAACGGTGCGTGGACAATGGGCAGGAATACCAGCACCTCCGCGCCGACCGAGGTCCGCGGTGTCCAATTCGTCCCGGGAACTACGGTCAACCTTTGCGAAACCGTCGTATTTGGAAAGAACTGATTCGGAAAATCCGATTCAAGTTGCTGCGACGTCTGCGGAGCCAGTTGCAATTGGCTCGGCCGCATAATTCCATCGATGCCAAGGTCCGTGAATAGGTTCAGGCTCACCGGTCCCGCAATCGGAATGCGATATTCAAAATTCCCATATGTCTCAACGTCGCCACCGGGCCGCGTGGCGAAATACTCCAGCATCGGAACTTGAATGGTCTGCTGCGTCGGAGCGCCGGTCGGTCCCAGAACCGTGGGATTCGCAAACGTGACCGACTGACTGATTACCGAAGGGATAAACGTCCACGGCGAAATATTGAAGAAATCAAATCCGCGCACATCCGTTTCGCCGCCCAGGTAGTAGCGTTCGTACGGCGGAACAAGCTTTCCGCCGTAACCTGTAATCCACCCCATCACCAGCCGTGTGGCAATCACGTTGCGTTTGTGGTAGCTCGGATGAAAGTATTCGGTCTCGAAAATGTTGGAAACCGCATCCACATTCCCCAGGAATGGCCCGCCTTCGAATCCGGCCGTATAAGAGAACATCCTGCCCGTCGTGGG
>JASHYE010000306.1 GCA_030043155.1 Candidatus Acidiferrales bacterium
GGATACGAAGCCGGAGACTGGCGACGAAGACAACCGAGCCACCAATCCGGATGGGCCTACGTTGACACTACGAAAGGTGCCCCACCAAATGCGGGCGCCACCTCGCTGAAAACAGCATCCGCATGCGTGTCCCATTCGCGCTCGCGAAGCTCTTCCCGGCACAAAAGTGCGGCTCGACGCTGCTGCGGCCGCTGCACGCGGCCAAATTCTACGGCGCGAACGATAAACTCGCACGCAGCGGGCGAGAGCGGAATGAACTCCCCGCCTGGTCCTTGCAGCGTGAAACAGTGTTCGTATTCGCCGCGATGCGGATATGGCCCGAGCGCGGGAATCGAAATGCCGTCGGTTCGCTCGATTGTTTGTGCGTACCATTGTCGCGGACTGCCGTAGGATTCCGGCGGCATCCAGCGTTCAATGTGCCAGCGATCGTGTGGAAAATATTACGGGACTTCACGCAGCTCGGTAATTTTGCGGGTCGGGTTCCCGTGCGCGTCGTTGTCGCACCATTTGCTGCCGATCCACGTCAGGCGCGACCATCCCCACACGGCCCGGAAGTTCGGCTCGCCGAAGCGGTTCAACCCGCCTGCGCGTGCCAAACGTAGCTCAAGCGATGCCGGCGCTGCGTGTGTCTCGCGAAGAATTTGAATCATGCTAGGCTCTTGGAGCTTCTGAGGCGCGTCCAGTTATGTGTGACACGCTTCGGTTGGTTTAAGCGCGTCCACTAAGTGTGAACAGGGCGGCGTTTCCGCCGCTCTTTTTGTTTTTGGCTATTGAGGGAGTTTGCCCTGCACAACGGTAAACGCGTTGTCGTATCGTTGCTCGCCGTCGGCGCGCAACGTAACCCGGCACTCGCCGGGACCTCGGAAATGAATTGGATTAACCGCAAAGATGAAGACGGACCGAGTACCGCCCTGTTCGACCGAGATATCTGCCGGAAGGTCGGCGTCGGCTCGCAAGCTAGGGCCGCTGACCGCGAATTCGACATGCGATATACCGCTGCCCGGGCCGCCGATAAAGATGAAGCACAACTTAGGCAGCGGCTTGCTAAAGTCAACGATTCCCAGTTCTACTTGTGGCACAATCCCATAGAAGCCCAGAATTGAGGCCTTTCCTCCCGACTCAAGCCTCACTTCGTCGCATACTATGCAGTGGTCGATTTGGGGAAATGCCATCGCTCAACACGGAACACGAACAATATGCTCGGTGGAACCAACGATAAGCGGATCTTGAAAAACCGGCTTTGAATCGCCTAGATTCTCGTAGCAAGTATACTCAGCTACGATCCGGACTGCTGCTTCCAGCGGAAGCGGCTGACCATAAAACTGGGTTGTCGGGTCCGCAGCTCCCATCGCAATGCTGCGTGATGCGGATCTCACGAGTCTGCTCGGCCGTTCTAGTGCAGCCCAAGCAAAGTAGGAACTGACTAGTCCCGCCGTCAGCAGGATCAAAATTACCCAGGGCTTACCCCAGCCTACTTTACTTAAGAAGGCATAGGCGACGCCAAACGGTACGAGGCAAGCGCATACAGCCAAATAGAGCTTTAAGCGCTTTAGAGTGTCACGCCAAAACGAGAATTCCGACTTTTGCATCTCCTGAAATCCTCACTCGCTCATTCCATAGCAATACGCCCATTTGGTATGTGAACCACAGCAGAAGGCCAACGAGCACAAAGCCTTCTATCTTATCGACGATGCCCAGCCAGCTCTGGTCTCTGACAGCCCAATGTACCACGAAGACGACCAGTTTGAATAGAACAGCACAAAACCCAACATCCAATGCGTGACCAGCAAGAATGGTAGTGGTTCGGATAACCCGCCAATTATGCCAGTCACGCCAATTCACGGCCCGGCATCCTAGGCATTCACAATCGTTTTGTCAACCGCTAAGTAGCTCAGCGGTAAAACCCATGGACAGGAGCCTGAGTCGTCAGGCTCCTGTGTGGGGCCGGTACGCACTCAGTAACCAGTGGGAATGGCCAAGCTGTCGATGTACGCGCCGCTGCGCGGGGAATCGGTCCAGACCTGGAAGCCGGTGACGAAGTAGAAGATGTACGCTGCCGAGAGGCCGCCCGAAGCCCCGTAAATCGGGAATACTGTTTGCCCGCCGACGTCGTAAAAATCGATGTCCTGCATCACCGCGCGTCCCCAGTGCGACAGATCCAGGAAATCAATCCGGGCCTGGTTCGCATTGATGGAAGATTTAATCGGCACGCCCGCCATGGTCAGCTCGCCGGTGAAGAGCAAGTCAAGGTCGCTCGCGCGCCCGCCCGCTCCTTCCTTGATGATCTGCGAAATGGAAATGCCGAGCTGCTCCCACGCGTTTTCCTGTTCGAGCGCGGTGTACGCGATCAGTTTGCCGACTTGATTCGTGCCCAACGCTTTGCGCACTTTGTTGATCGCGAGACGTACAACGCCCGGCGTGATGGCCGCGTTATTGCCGGCAACGTGCGGCGTCGCTAATTCGACCGGATACGTCGCGCGATTCAAGTTCAGCCACGTGCCTGTGGTCGCGTTCGACTGATGATACGGCACTCCGAAGAGTGAAACGGGCTGTGCTCCCGTGAGGCCGTCATGAACGATCAGGTCGCCCGCCGTAACGCCGGTGGGCAGATTGTCAATCTGGATGAACTTGTTGAATGTATCGACGAGCAAAATGTTCGTGGTCGTGCTTGTGTTCACGTTGAAGTTATTTGTCAGCGTCGGATCGTAAAACTGGATCGTTTGGTTGTAATAGAAAAGCGCGGCGCCTGGCGGAGTTGTCAAATTGAGCTGCGCGCCCACGCCTGCGGGCAGTCCCGTGGTGACAATCGAGCCGATCGTGCCGAGCACGCCATTGCCGTTCGTCTGCATCACTTTGTCGAGGAAGCTGCGAAACTGCGCCATCGCGTTTTTCACTTCACGCTTGGCGGCGTTTTCGATGGCTTTTTCTGGTGAATTCGTCGCGTACTCGACAAGCTTTGTGATTTCCACCGCGTTGCGGAAGAACACGGGCGTGACCTGCGCCACGTCGTAAGTGGTTCCCGAACCGCGTCCGAGGTCGCCGCCGTCGAGGTTCGCGAGGCCGGCCTTGCCTCCTGGACGGATTTGCAGCGGAAGCCGCATGTTGCGGCTGGACACTTTCTCCACGTCGCCGCGCTGCTGAATCATGGTGAGTAAAATGTCGTCGCGCTCGTAAAGCAATGGAAGTTTGTCGCGGACTTTTTCAAGCTGAATCGCTACAGACTGCGCATTTTGCATCTGCATTGCGTTTTTCTCCTGGAAGTGAAAGTCAAATCGGTGCTGCGGGGTCTTCAGTTAGAGTTGTAAGAATGAACAGCGCCTAAAAATGAACGACGCGTAAAATGGCGGTGATGTTGCAGACCTTGCGACGCTCGTGCGCCAGTGTTATCGTCACGCGCGGGGAGTCCTACATGAGCCCAACGGCCTTCGCTGTCGGAGCGTTGATCTCTTGCTTCGCGCTGGCCCCAGGCGCAATTCGTACGGTCGCCCAAGCTCCATCCTCCCCACAGCAGTCAGACCACACACCAGCGGCAGGAACAAAAGGCTATAGCACGCCAAGGTGCTCGTACTGTCCTGCTCCGCAGTATTCGAAGGAAGGGCTGAAAAGAAGGATCGAGGGCGATGTCACGCTCAAGGCCGTGATTGGCACGGACGGCAGAGCGCACAATATCGTAGTGACGCGCGGCCTCGGCTACGGCCTCGACGAAAAAGCCGTAGAAGTAGTGCGCGATAAGTGGACGTTTATTCGCGCCAAGGGTCCTGATGGAAAACCCGCGGCTGTGCACCTGATCATTCAGGTCGATTTTCACCTGTACTGAATCGGCTTGGAAATGCCGCGAATTCAGGCACAGCATTTACAGCGGGCTCCCCGCCCGTAAGCTGCGCCGGATTCCCCAAATGGACCCTAACCCGAATGCCCCGGCGCAACCGAAGGCCTGCCTGCGGCCCTGCCAGGGAGGCAAAGTTGCCATGCTGGTACCTTCGTACCAGTGCCAAAGTGCCGCCAGTACTGCCAAAATGTGACCGACGCGCTATATCCTGCGCGCTTGGGGATCGCCAATATTTAAGGTAACGAACGAAGCGAAATCGCCACGGGATTGCTCCCGCGCGCTGGATTCGCGAATGAGGGATGGAAAATGGCAGAACTCACCGAAGTGATGGGGCCATCGGAAAAATCTTCTGAAAATGCAAACGCCGCTCCGCACGCCACCGAACGCCGCCGTCGCCTGCGCACGAAAATCTCCGCGCCGGTTCGCGTGCGAATGAATTCCGGTTCGCTGCAGCAAGCGGAAGTTTGCACAACTGTTGATGCCTCACGAGACGGCTTGCTTTTCACGAGCTCCCTCGCGAGCTATCGACAAGGAATGGACCTCGCCGTTACTTTCCCGTATTCCGGCAGCGCCGGCGGAGTGCAACACGAGCGCACCGCCGTTGTGGCGCGCGTTTTCGAAATGCCCGAAGGCCGCTACGGAATCGGCATTCGATTCTACAATGGCAAGCATGACGATCAGCGCGAAGAAGCGGCGAAGCCCAGTCCGGCCAATGCCAAAGAAGTGGCGCGGGAACTCGAAAAGCCCATGCC